>JAIBAP010000012.1:0-45000 GCA_019695115.1 Caldilineales bacterium
TCAGCCTACTTTGATGCCAGGTGTCGACTGCTCGGCCGAGCCGGCGTTTGCGCCCCTGCCTGGATTATGTGAGTTCCGCCTACTTTAACTCATCTCCCTCTCTTCGGGAAACTTTGACGCCCACCCTCTCGTGCACTCGTGCGCAGGCCCATCGAAAGACCCTTGTCCATTGACGCTACGCCATGTTGAAAAGAGAAGAGGGCAAAGGATGGTCTCGACAAGTAATTGGACCCCGCCCTACCCGCCAAGCTGGTTCGACCGGTTCACGGCCTCCATCGAGCGGCTTCCCGGCCCGGCGTGGGTCTACTATTCAGCGCTGTTTGTAATCCTCTTCGCCGCCGAATCGGCCGCGCAGTGGGTGGCGGGAACGTATCCTGTAGGCTCGTTCAGCCGCCTTCATTTGCTGGTGACGGCGACGATCATCTACCTGCCGGCCTTCATGCACTATCTGAACCGGGCTGCATCCGCGGCCCTGACCTCGTTTCGGCCGGCGCTGGATGTCAGCGAAGAGGGCTACAAGGACCTGCGCTATCGCCTGACCACCCTCCCCGCGCGCCAGGCGCTGTTCACCAGCCTGGTTGGTTTGGGCATCGCCGTCGTTGCCCTGGTCGGCGACCCAACGATGGCCCCGTTGGGGATTTCATCGGCGTCTGTCTCGATTGCCTTCAATCTCGCGCTCGTCATCATCGCCTGGTTTTGTTGGGCGCTGTTGCCCTATCAGCTTGTACGGCAACTCAATCTGGTCAATACCATCTACACCCGTTTCACGAAGATCCGCTTTTTGCAGCTCAGTCCCCTGTATTCGCTTTCAGGCTTTACGGCGCGGGCTGCGATCGGCCTGCTGATCGGAATCTATGCCTGGTTCATCGTCTCGCCCGATCTCATCCGCGACCCGGCGGTGCTGGCTGTCTACATCCTGGGCATGACTCTGGCGGCTGCCGCCTTCTTTTTGCCGTTGCTTGGCATTCACCGCCTCCTGCAAGAGGAGAAACATCGGTGGCTGCTGGACGCTTCATACCGGCTTGAAGCCTGCGTGCTCGAGCTGCACCGGGGAATCGACCAATCCAACCTGACGGCCGTAGGGCAGATCAAGGATGCGATCGCGGCTCTGGATACCGAACTCCGCCGCCTGCACGAGACGCCGACCTGGCCCTGGCAGCCTGGCACCCCGCGCACACTGCTGGTGGCCTTGTTCTTGCCGGTGGGCATTTGGCTGTTGCAGACCTTGGCGGCGCGGTATTTGAGGATGTGAATTTCGTTGCAGTTTTCACCCGCATCCGTGCGTCGCACCTCCCACGCCGCCGCGCCCCTCCCCACTTGACCCCCTCCCCCCACCAGGCTATCATTCCCACCGACCAGACATCATGTCCATCTCAGGAACGGCCCTATGACCACCGAAACCACGAATATCGCTGACCAGGCGCTGCTGGAAACAATCGATCCTGTACAGGCCACGGGTAGTGGCCCGGATGCAGGTGAGCCGGGCAACGATCCGAATGAACCACCCTTCCGCCCTGTCCACCTCCCGGAGGGTATTCTAGCTGGATATGATTTCTCCCCAGATGCATTGAAAGAAGCGCGGCGCATCATGTGGCCGGATCGATCTGAGAAGTTTGGCTGAGGCATCGCTCCTTGCCCCTCACCCTCCCCCACCTCACCACCTTCCTCCAGGCCCTCGTCCGCGCCCGCTCGCTTTCGGGTGAGGAAGGGGCCGTCGTCCAGCTTGCCGCCGCCGAGATGCGGTTGCTGGGCTTCGACGACGTCCACATCGACGCCAACGGCAGCCTGATCGGCCTGATCCAGGGGGCGGGGCCAGGGCCAACCCTGCTGCTCGATGCGCATTGCGACACCGTCGGCGTGGCCCCCGGCGCGCCCTGGCGTCAGGAGCCGTTTGGAGCCGAGATCGTGGAGGATCGCATGTATGGGCGGGGGACGAGCGACATGAAGGGCGCTTTGGCGGCGATGGTGCATGCGGCGGCGGCGGTCGATCGGGCGAGCCTGGCCGGGCGGGTGGCCGTCAGCGCCACGGTCATGGAAGAGGTGATGGAGGGTGTCAGCCTGCGGGCGGTGATGGACTACGTCCAGCCAGACTTCGTCGTCATCGGCGAGGCCACCGAACTCAACCTCAACCACGGCGGCCGGGGCCGGGCCGAAGTCCAGATCGAAGCCATCGGCAAGCCCGCCCATTCCTCCACCCCCCACCTGGGCGAGAACGCCGTCCTCAAGATGCTGCCGGCCATCCAGACCATCGACCGCCTGCCCCTGCCCAGCGACCCCCTGCTCGGCCCCGGCCTCATGGCCCTCACCGACATCATCTCCGAGCCATACCCTGGCCATTCCGTCGTCCCCAGCCGCTGCCGCGTGACCTACGACCGCCGCCTCCTGACCGATGAAAGCATCGAGAGCGTCGTGACTGGGCTGAAGGCGCTGCCCGAGATGGCAAACATCCACGTGCGCATCGCCGACGGCGAGCACACCACCTACACCGGCGCCACCCTCAGCGGCCCCAAATTCTTCCCTGCCTGGAAACTTGAACCCGAACACCCCCTCGTTCAGGCATCCCTGGCGGGGCTGCGCGCGGCCGGCCTGAACCCCGGCCTTTCGGCCTATCGCTTCTGCACCAACGCCGCCTTCAGCGCCGGCTGGGCGGGCGTCCCCACCGTCGGCTTCGGCCCCTCGGCCGAGGGCCAGGCCCACGTGGTGGACGAATACATCGAACTCGATCAACTCTTCGCCGCCGCCCGCGGCTACCTCGGCATCATCCAGGCTGTGCTCGGTCGATGAGGGGCGCATGACGGTGGCGGGGATGGACATCGTGCGGCTGGCCTGTCGCTGCGACGCTTCAACCCCTGCCTGGGCCCCGCCTGGGCCGCGGCTGCCTGAGCGGGCTGGGCGTCTTGTTGGTCGCCGGCTGCGGTTGTGGCATGATTGGGGCCGCCCTCGACCGGCTGTTCGGCACACTGGTGCAGACGCCCGCCACAGCCGGCGCGCCCGCCTCGACCTCAGGCCCGTTCCTCTCGGCCGGCCTGCTCCTGGTCATCCTCCTCGCCGTCATCGCCTTCCTCTAAAGTCTGACCAGCCCGGCGCCCTCCTGTCGATCCCTGCCCCGCCCCCTCCGCAAACCCTGACCCCGCCCACCGACCCACGGAACACGCAACACGCCTCACGTTTCACGCCTGAGCCTCACGTTTCACGCCTCACGCCTCACGTTTCACGCCTCACGCCTCACGTTTCACGCCTCACGTTTCACGCCTCACGTTTCACGCCTCACGTTTCACGCCTCACGCCTCACGTTTCACGCCTCACGCCTCACGTTTCACGCCTCACGTTTCACGCCTCACGCCTCACGTTTCACGCCTCACGCCTCACTCATCACGGAGCAACCCCCATGACCCAACGCATGGCCCTTTACATGCAGGACAAACACCCCATCCGCTACGAGATCGAGATGGTCAAGTACGCCGAAGAAAAAGGCTTCTCGGAAATCTGGCAGGCAGATACGCGGCTGGCCCGCGACTGCGTGGTGATGATGAGCGCCTTCCTGGCCGAGACCAAACGGCTGCGCTACGGCTCCGGCGTGCTGCCGATCTGGACCCGCAACCCGGCCGTCATCGCCGCCACCTGGAGCACGATGTGGGAGCTGGCCGGGAAGACGGCGGATGGCCGCAGTCGGGTGATGCTGGGCCTGGGCGCCTGGTGGGAGCCGATCGCCGGCCGGGTGGGAGTGAATCGCACCAAACCGCTCAAGGCCATGCGCGAACACGTCGAAGCCATCCGCCAGCTGTTTACGATGGAGGAAGTGAGCTACGAGGGCGAATTCGTCCACCTCGATCGGGTCAAGCTCGACGTGGCCTTCGGCGACGCCTCCCCGCGCGACATCCCCATCTACATCGGCGCCACCGGCGACAAGATGCTGGAGATGGCCGGGGAGATCTGCGACGGCGTCGTCCTCAACTACGTCGTTTCGGTGGACTACATCCGCCGGGCGGTGGAATTGGTGCGGCAGGGCGCGGCCCGGGTTGGGAAGACGCTCGACCAGGTGGACCGGCCCGAGCTGTTGGTCTGCTGCCTTTCGGACGAAGACCCGAAAGCGGCGATGATGGAAGGCAAGGCCCTGGTCGCCTACTACCTGGGCACCGAGCCGCACATCATGAAGGCCAGCAATGTCGATGAAGACCTGATCAAACGCGTGCAGGAATTCGTGGGTTGGCCGGCCACCGAGGAAGACTACCGCCGGGCGGCCGCCATCATCCCCGATGACGTGGTGCGCAACCTGATGGCCGTGGGCACGGGCCAACAATGCCGCGACAAAGTGGCCGAATACATCGAGGCCGGCGTCACCTGCCCCATCCTCTACCCGATGATGAACGATATCAAACCGGTGATCGACGCCTTCTCGAACTGGACGCCGTAAAACTGCAATTCGTGTTCCGGGTTCCGGGTTCCGTGTTGCGTGGTGCGTGGTGCGTGTTCCGTGTTCCGTGGTGCGTGAGGATCGACGACGTGATCTCACGCCTCACGTTTCACGCCTCACGCCTCACGTTTCACGCCTCACGCCTCACGTTTCACGCCTCACGCCTCACGTTTCACGCCTCACGCCTCACGCCTCACGCCTCACGTTTCACGCCTCACGCCTCACGCCTCACGCCTCACGTTTCACGCCTCACACCTCACGTTTCACGATCCAGCAAACCAGCCCGGCGATCAATCGTGCTTCATGAGTGTACGTTGTCCACTGAGAGTTGACGGTTGGCAGGCGGCGTGCTAGGATTTCGGCGCTACCGACTTCCACAACCCTTGCAGCGCCGGCTGGACATGGCGCGCCGCTCCCGTCCTCCCAGGGCTGTCCCGTGCGGATCACTCGCTCCGATGCTTTCCTTCCCCCGCTCGAACGGGGAGAGCCGATCACCGTCAGCATCGACGGGCGGTCTGTGAGCGCCTTCGCTGGCGAATCGGTGGCGGCGGTGCTGCTGGCCGAGGGCATCCGCAGCTTCCGGCAGACGGCGAAGAGGGGCGAGGGGCGGGGCCTGTTCTGCGGCATTGGCATTTGCTACGATTGCCTGGTGACGGTGGACGGAACCGCCAACCTGCGCGCCTGCCTGACGCCGGTGACGCCCGGCTGCGCTATCGAAACAGGGGCGAGGGGGCAGGCATGACCGAGCGCGTCGATGTGGCCGTGGTGGGCGCGGGGCCGGCGGGATTGCAGGCTGCCATCGTCGCCGCCCAGGCCGGGGCGAGGGTGGCCCTGATCGACAGCTATCCCCGGCCGGGCGGCCAGTACTTCAAGCAGCCGCCCGCCGCCTTTCGGGGTCACGACCGCTGGCGCCAGCAAGCGGCGCTGGACGCGCTGCTTGCGCACTTGGCGCGGCCCAACGCGCAGATTTTCGGCGAAACGTTGGTTTGGGGCGCGTTTGCAGCCGATGGCGGCGACGGCTGGCTGCTGGCGCTGCACGGCCCTGCCGCCCCCCATCGCCTGCACGCTCAGGCGCTGATCCTGGCCGCCGGCGCCTACGACCGCCCCATCCCCTTCCCCGGCTGGACGTTGCCCGGTGTGATGGCCGCCGGCGGGGTGCAAACGCTGATCAAGGGCCAGCGCCTGCTGCCGGGCCGCCGGGTGTTGCTTTCTGGCTCCGGGCCGCTGCAACTGGCCGTGGCCGCCGCCCTGGTGCACGCCGGGGCCGACGTGGTGGCCGTGTTGGAGGGGTCAGCGCTCGGCTTCTCGGCCCTGAAGCAAGCGCCTGCAGCCTGGGGCCAATGGTCGCGGCTGGCCGAAGGCTGGGGCTATCTGCGCACCCTGCGCGCGGCCGGCGCGCCCCTGCGTCGCGGCTGGGCGGTGGTGGCGGCGCACGGGCAAGGCGAAGTGCAGGAAGCGGTCATCGCCCGGCTCGACGCCGACTGGCGGCCCATCCCCGGCACGGCCCAGACCCTGGCCGTCGACACGATCGTGATTGGCTACGGCTTCATTCCCTCGACCGAACTGAGCCGATTGCTCGGCTGCGAGCATGATTTCGTTCCCGAACAGGGGGGCTACGTCCCCCGCCGCGACGACGAGATGCAGACGACATTGCCGGGCGTGTTTGCCGTGGGCGATGGCGCCGGCATCGGCGGGGCCGCGCTGGCGCAGATCGAAGGCCGCATCGCCGGCATCGCCGCCGCCCACCGCCTGGGCTTTGTGAGCGCCGCCGAGGCCGAGCAGATGAAGGCGGCGCTGCGCCCGCACTGGCAGCGCGAGCGCCGTTTCGCCGCCATGCTCGGCCGGCTGTTCACGCCCGGGCCGGGGCTGTACACCCTCGCCGACGACGACACCACCCTCTGCCGCTGCGAAGAGGTGACGGTGGGGCAGGTGCGCGCTGCCGCCGCCGATGGCGTGCAGTCGGTCAACGAGTTGAAAGGCTTGACGCGGGCCGGCATGGGCAACTGCCAGGGCCGCATCTGCGGCGAGCTGGCCGCGCGGCTGCTGGCCGACGCCGTGGGCGCCGACGCCGCCGACCCAAAACAGATCGAGGCGATGGGCCGCTTCACCGTCCGCCCACCCATCCATCCCCTGCCCCTCTCCGTCCTGGCCGCCGCCGCCGAACCCACACCCTGACTCCCGCCCATTTCGCACCCCACCCCACCGAGAAAGCGCCATGACCCCCAAACACCGCACCCTGTTCGTCACCGACCGCGGCCAGCAACAGCAGCAATGGGCGCTGGAAGGCGCGCCGCCCGACCTGGACATTGTCATGCGCCGCCGCCCGCCCAAAGAGGAGATCATCGCCCTGCTGCCCGAGATGGAGTTCTTCATCTCCGAGCGCTCGGGCGTGATCGACGCCGATATGATCGCCGCCGGCAGCCAGCTCCGGCTGATCCAGCGCCTGGGCGTGCAGACCTGGGACATCGACCTGGAAGCGGCGCGGGCCGCCGGCATCCCCGTCTGTTATCTGCCGGTGCAGACCTGCGAGCTGGTGGCCGAGCACGTGGTCATGCAGATCCTGTGCCTGGTCAAGCGCGTGCGCGAGTTGATGCAGGTCGCCGAGGATGGCGATGATTGGGGTCAGCCCCCCCGCCGCTGCGACGAGGATCATTTTGCCTACAACTGGTCGCACCGCCAGAACATCGGCGGGCTGGCCGGCAAGAGGGTGGGCATCCTCGGCTTCGGCGAGATCGGCGTCGAACTGGCCCGCCGTCTGCAGCCGTTCGGGTGTACGGTGCTCTATCAGAAACGCAAGCGCTACCCCGCCCCTGTCGAGGCCGAATTCGGCATCCGCTTTGCCACGCAAGCTGAGATCGCCGCGGCCGCCGATGTGATCGTCGCTCTGCTGCCGCTCGGCCCTGAAACCGAGCAAAGTCTGAGCACGGCCTTCTTCGCCTCGCTCAAGCCGGGGGCGCTGTTCATCCAATCCGGCGGCAGCGCCACGGTGGATGAGGAGGCCTTGGCCGCGGCCCTGCGCTCGGGGCAGTTGGGCGGGGCGGCGGTGGATGGCTTCACCTGGGAGCCGGTGCAGCCGCACAATCCGCTGCTGGCGCTGGCCCGCGACCCCATGTGCAACCTAGTGCTCACGCCCCACGTGGCCGCCGGCGCCATCACCATCACCGGCGCCCTGCGCCAGGGCGATTACGTCAACATCGTCGCCGCCCTGAAAGGCGAACCCCTGCGCCATCGTCTGGCATGAGGGTCTTTCGGACGCAACGTAGCGAGACCTGGTTTGTGAGGCGTGAGGCGTGTTGCGTGAGGCGTGAGGCGTGTTGCGTGAGGCGTGAAAATCGCCGCCGCTCTTCACGGAACACGGAACACGGAACACGTCTACCCCTGCCCAGGGCGCACGACCGCCGAGATGTACTCGGCCGGCCCACCGTCGATGGCACGGATGCTTTCCATAAAGCGGTTCTCGAAGTAGATCGAATCCCCCACCTCGAGCTGGTAGGTCTGGCCAGCAACCTGAATCTCGATTTCACCTGCCATGACCACGATGCACTCTTCGGTTGGCTCAGCCAGCGGCTGCTGCATGATGTTCCCGGCCTCGGGCGGCACCCGCACCAGGAAGAGCACCATCTTGCGGGTGAGTTGCGGCGTCAGGATCTCATACGTGACATTGCTGTCCGGGAAGAACATGTGCCGCCGCCGATCTCTCGTCACCACCAGATCGCTATCCGAGGAATCGGCCAGCAGTCGGTGCAGCGGCGTGCGCAGCGCCAGCGCAATCCGCCGCGCCGAAGCCAGCGTGGGATTGGCCAGACCGCGCTCCAGGTTGCTGAGGAAGGTGGTGCTGAGGTCGGTCATCTCGGCCAGTTCGCGCAGGCTGAGGCCCATTTCGGCCCGACGCTCTTTGATCCGCTCGCCAAACCTGATATTTTCCGCGGAGGGTTCGTCCATGATGTCCAACTTTATCATGCCGCTGGCCGCTTGTCATCTTCGCTGGGGGTGATGTGATGGAATACACCGGTTATCTCGATTTTTGGTTTCGCGACCGGCCCATCGTCGCACGGGTCGAGCCGATGGTCGGGCTGGGGTTCCGGCGCCTGGATGTGTGGTATTGGCGCGGCCAGCCGATGGCCGACCTGGCCGCCGAATGCCGGCGGCTGGGCGCCGTGCTCAATTCGGCCTTCGACGACGAGATGGGTTCGCTGGTCGATCCGGGCGACAACGAACTGACTTACCGCTCCTGGGCCGAGAGCCTGGAGATGGCCGTCCGTTTCGGCGTGCAGCACCTGTTTCTCTTCTCCAACCAGGTCGATCTGATCGACGGCAAGACCTGGACCCGACGGCTTTCCGCCAACTTCACGCCCGCCCAGCAATACGCCAACGCCCTCCGCCAGACCGAGCGCATCCTCAAGCTGGTGGAGCAGACGCCCGTGCAGGTGTGGGTGGAGGCGCTGAACGAGTTCCACATCCAGGGCGGCATCCTGGTGCACAACCACGACCTGGCCGCCGATTGGGTGCGGCGCTTCCAGCACCCGCAATTGCGCATGGTCTTCGACTGCTATCACCAGCAGCGCGACTCCGGCAATCTGATCTGGGGGCTGGAGGCCTACGCCGGGCTGTACGACGCCGTGCACATCGCCGATGTCCCCACCCGCCAGGAGCCGGGCACCGGCGAGATCAACTTCGCCAACATCCGGCGCAAGCTGGGCAAGTTGGGTTACAATGGCTTCGTCGGTCTGGAATTCTACCCCTCCACCACCGAAGCCGAGGCGCTGGCGAAAGTCAGGGCGGTTTTTCCTCTGGAATCTCCTCCAGAAGACCCTAAAGGTCTTTGAGACCTTTAGGGTCTCTCGTGCTCATCAAGGACCCTTGATCATGACCTCACGCCGACTTCACCACATTTTCCGGCCCGATGGCCGGGCGCTGATCGTCGCCTTCGATCACGGCCTCATCGATGGCCCCATCCCCGGCCTGGAGCGCCCCGGCGAGACCCTGGCCCAGATCGTGGCCGCCGGCGCCGACGCCGTGCTCACCAGCTTTGGCGTGGCCGCCCGCTTCACCCGCGAGCTGGCCCCCGTCGGCCTGATCTTGCGGCTGGATGGCGGCGGCACCAAGCTGGGGAAGATAGGCCCCGGGGCGCAGTTCCACACCGTCGAGGCCGCCCTGCGCCTGGGCGCCGATGCCGTCGTCGTCTCGGCCTTCCCTGGCGCCGCGCACGAGGAAGCCACCCTGCACACCCTGGCCGCGGTCATCGATGAGGCCCACGCCTGGGGGCTGCCGGTGATGGCGGAGATGCAGCCGGGCGGGTTCGACGCCGGGCCAGAGTTCACGACGACCGAGAATGTGGCCCTCTCGGCCCGCGTGGCCGCCGAACTGGGCGCCGATTGGGTCAAGGCCCCCTACGCGCCCGATTTCGGCCGCGTGGTCGCCGCCTGCTACGCGCCCGTGGTCATGCTGGGCGGCGCCAAGAAGAACAGTGAGCGCACGATGCTGGAGAACATCAAGCAGGCAGTCGCGGCGGGCGGCGCCGGCGTGGCTATCGGTCGCAACATCTTCCAGGCCGACGACCCCGGCCGCATGACCGCGGCGGTGGCGGCCATCGTCCACGGCGGTGCCTCGGTAGACGAGGCCATGACCATCCTCTTCGATTGAATGCTATGTGCCGGAACATCAAACCCCTCTACAATTTCGCCCCCCCTGCCACCGAGGACGAGATGCGGGCGGCGGCCTTGCAGTTCGTGCGCAAGATCAGCGGTTTCAACGCGCCCTCGGCGGCCAATCAAGCCGCCTTCGACCGCGCCGTGGCCGAGATCAGCGCCGCCGCCTCGGCCCTGCTCGCCGACCTTGTCACCGCCGCCCCGCCGCGCGATCGCGCGGTCGAGGCCGCCAAAGCCAGGGCGCGGACAGCGCGGCGGTTTGGCTGATGGCCGGCCGGGTCAGAAGGCCGGCGGGGTCATGGCCGAGATGAAACTGGCCTCGCCCTCGCTCGTCACCCGGATCGCTTCCAGGCTGCGCCCCTCGACATAAATGCTGTCCCCGGCCTGGAGGTGATGCGCCTGACCGCTGACGGTGACGGCGACGCTGCCCTGCACGACCAGAATGCACTCTTCGGTGGGAACCATCAACGGCGGCCCCACCAGATTGCCGTCGGCGGCGGTGGCGTGCACCTGGAACAAGACCATTTTGTGATGCAGGTCGGGCACCATCAGCTCGATGCTGACATGGCCGGGCGTGACCACTGTGCGCCGGCGTTGGCGACGCCGCACCACCGGGTCGCGCTCGTCCGGCCCAGCCAGCAGGCGGAACAGGGGCGCGCCGAGGGCGTTGGCGATGGCGCGCAGGGTGTCGAGCGTGGGGTTGGCCCGGCCGTGCTCCAGCTTGCTGACGAAGGTGGCGCTCAGCCCGGTGGCCCTGGCCAGGTCGCGCACCCCCATGCCCAACTCCAGCCGCCGCGCCCGGATGCTGGCGCCCAGGCTTTCGTTCTCGGCCTGGTGGATGTCGTCTTCGTGGATCGGTGCGGCGCTGGCCACGGTCAACTCCCCCCGAAGAACGAGCGCCGGAGCACCTGGCGGTTGATCTGCCCGCCGACGAAGCTGCGACCGCTCTGCAAGCTGTTGATGATCACCCTGGCGGGAGAATCGATCAGGTCGGGCACGGCAAACCAGTTGCGACCGAAATGGTCGAAAATCTGGGCAAAGGGCAGGCCCCAGAACTCGCCGGCGTTGACATCGAAGCAGAGCCGGGCGAGCACCGGGGCAATGGCCTCGTCGGGCGCATCGGCATAGAGGACGGTGGTGGCGCCGTAAAACAGACAGTCGTTCACCCGGCCCATGGCCTCGCCCTCCGTGGCCGCCAGCGGGGCGACAGGGGCGACGCCGAAGCCGTGGCGGACGCTGTGGATGTCGAAGCCGTGCAGGAAGAGCTTCACCATCACCTGCTCGACCGTGCGCGAGGCCACCTGGATGGCGCCGACCAGACAGGCGGTGGGAGCGAAGACGACATAGACCCGGTCGGGCGACACCTGGCAGGCGTCGGCCACGAAGCGGCACAGCTCGTCGTTGGGGATGCGCTGCGTCTGCAACTGCACCACCACCTTGTCGGCGCCGCGGTCGCTGTAACCGCTGCCCGACCAACGGTCGGCCAGCGCCGCCGCCCGCGCCGGCCCCGACCCGATCTCGGCATACTCGCCCTGGCCCAACTCCCAGCATCCCGCTTGCGAGGCCACCACCGCGATCACCGGCTGATCGACCCAGACCTGGATCGTGGGCAGCACGAAGGGATCGAGATCGAAGACGCCGTAATCGGCCTTGCCCAGCCCGCCAAAACCGGCCTCCACGAACACCTGGCCGGCCTTCCAACTGCCGGGACAGGTCAGGCCCATATCCACCAGCATGGCGCCGCAATCGGCGCGCCAGGCTTTGATCTGCAACTCGTCGGCGCGGGCGATGGCGTCATCGATCATGGCCACGGCGGCCCGGTTGACGCTGTAGGTTTGCATGTCGAAGGTCATAGTGGCCTTTGCGGAGTGTGAAAACGGGCGGGGTCGAAGGCGTCGAGCGCCAGCCGCGGGGCGCGGCCCAGGATCATGCCGGCGATCAGCTCGGACAGGATGGGCGTGGTGGTGATGGTCAGGTGAAAACAGGCGGCCACGAACAAGTTGTCGAAACCGGGCATCCAGCCGACGGCCGGCTGAGCGTCGGGCAGGAAGGGGCTTTGCCCTGTCCAGGCCCGCAGCACCCGCACATGGGCCAGCTTGGGCGCCAGACGCAGCAATTCGGCGGCCATGCCGGGCGGCCCCCAGAGGCTGGTGTGATGGCGCATGCGCTCGCCCATCTCTACCGATTCGGAAATATAGAGCGTGCCCGGCTGCATCTGCAAGACGCCCAACGACACTGCCCGCGGGGCATGGTGGATCGTCTCGTAGAAATCGGCCATGCCCAGGTGGTGCCGCAACACCGGCGGCAGCGGCTCGGAGACCATGGCCTCGGCGTTGGTCGAACGCACGGGCAGATGGGCGCCGGCCAGGGCCAACACCTGGCCCGACCAGGCGCCTGCCGCCACCAGCACCGCCCCGGCCGCGTACCGGCCCTGCGGCGTCCGCACCGCCGTCAGCCGCTGGCCGGCGCGCTCCAGGCCGATCACCGGCTCGTGCGCGGCCAGGGTGGCGCCATGCCGCCGGGCGGCGCGGGCAAAGGCCCAGCAGTACTTCTGCGGATGCAGATGGCCCTCCAGACACCAGGCCCCGCCCAGATAGTCATCCAGACAGAGCTCGGGTTCGGCCTGGCGCAGGGCGGCCGGGTCGAGCATGTCGGCGGGCAGGCCCAGCGATTTGAGCTGCGCCACCTGCGCCACCCATTCCTGCCAATGCTCCGGGCGGCGAATGAGCATGATATTCCCCAGCCGCCGCCAGTCGAAGCCGCAGTCCAGTTCGTCTTCCAATTGTTCCAGGCGGGCCAGACCCAGCATCACCAGCTGCAGATGCAGCCCCGGATGCCCCTCGGCCACCTGCGCCCGCCCGCCGCAGGCGCCCGATGAACCGCTGCCCAGGCCCCCGGCCTCCAACAGCAGCACGCTGGCGCCCTCGCCAGCCAGATGATAGGCAATGGCATTGCCGATGAACCCCCCACCGACGATGACCACATCGTGTGATCGCTCAGCCATGCTCAGGCCCCTGCTGCATCTTTCACGCCGGCCATCATCAACCCGATCTTCTGCGTGTTCGCCCGGTCGCCCGGGACCTCGCCCACGATCTGCCCCTCGTAGAGCACAGCGATGCGGTCGCTGAGCGCCAACACCTCTTCCAGCTCGGTCGAGATCAGGAGGATGGCTGCCCCGCGCGCCCGCTGGCCGAGCAGCGTCGTGTGGATGTACTCGGTAGCGCCCACATCCAACCCGCGCGTGGGCTGGGCGGCGATGATCACGTCCGGGTCGTGGTCCAACTCGCGGCCGAGCACCACCTTCTGCTGGTTCCCGCCCGAAAGCTCCGCCGTCGTCGCCGTCAGCGAGCGGGTGCGGATATCGAACATCTTCACCAGGCGGGCGGCGTAGTCGAGGATGGCGCGCGGGCGCAGCACGCCCCGGCGGGTGAACGGCGGCCGGTTGTAGCGCTTGAGCGCCAGGTTGTCCGCCACCGAAAACTCCAGCACCAGGCCTTCGTTGTGCCGGTCTTCGGGGATGTGGCGCAGCCCGGCCTGGATCATTGCCTGCGGCGACTTGCCGGCCATATCGACGCCGCCCAGCCGGATCCGCCCAGCCGCTGGCTGGATCAAACCGGCGATGGCCAGCGCCAACTCCGACTGGCCGTTGCCATCCACCCCGGCGATGCCGACGATCTCGCCCCGGGCCACGCGCAGTGACAGATCCCTGATCACCTCGCGGCCTTCTTCGTTGCGAACCGTCAGCCCTTCGATGGCGAGCATCTCCTCGCCCCGGGCCGGCGGCGGCTTCTCGAAGCTCATCTTGACCTCGCGGCCCACCATCAGTTGCGCCAGCTCGTGCGGCGTCGTCTGGCGCACGGAACGCTGACCCACCACCCGGCCATCGCGCAACACCGTCACCCGGTCGCCAGCGGCCATCACCTCGTTCAGCTTGTGGGTGATGAAGATGATCGACAGCCCGGCGGCGGTCAGGGTGCGCAGGGTGCGGAACAGGTCGGTCGTCTCCTGCGGCGTCAGGACCGCGGTCGGTTCATCGAGGATGAGCAGGTTGACGCCGCGGAACAGCGCCTTCACGATCTCCACCCGCTGCTGCTCGCCCACGCTGAGGCTGGACACGTGCGCCGCCGCATCGACCTTGAGACCGTAACGGGCCGAGACCTCCTCCACCTGCTTCTCGATCGCTTTCATGTTCGAGAGCAGCGACGCGCGGGAGAGGAGGGGCCGGGCGCCGAGGATGACGTTCTCGGCCACGGTCAGCGGCGGCGCCAGCATGAAGTGTTGGTGCACCATGCCCACGCCCTGGGCGATGGCCTCATGCGGCGAGCGAATGGTCGCCGGCTTGCCGTCGATCTCGATCTGGCCGCCATCGGCGCGGTAGAGACCGTAGGCGATGTTCATCAGCGTCGTCTTGCCGGCGCCGTTTTCGCCCAACAGACACATCACCTCGCCCGGCATCACCTCCAGCGAGATGTGGTCGTTGGCCTTGAGCGCGTCGAAATGCTTGCTGATGTCCATCAGACGCAGTCGTGGGATGGCCGAGATGGCGGCCGATAGGGCGGCAGGGTTCGGGGTCATGCCCGCTCCTCGTAGGGGACGCCCAGGGCCTTGGGCTGCACCGATTGCCCGCGCAGCAGGATCATGGCCACGAGGGTGGCGAGATAGGGCAGGATCTGCAAAAACTGATAGGCGACCTGCAAATTCTGGACTTGCAGCCGCAACTGCAAGGCATAGGTGAAGCCAAACAGCAGACAGGCCAGGAAGACGCCAAGCGGTCGCCAGCGCCCGAAGACGACGATGGCCAGGGCGATGAACCCGCGCCCGGCGACCATGTTCTCGACGAAGACATTGGCCCAGGCGATGGTGAGATAGGCGCCGCCGACGCCGGCCAGCATGGCGCCGAAAATGGCGGCCCCGTAGCGCAGCCGGAGGACGGAGATGCCGGCGGTGGCCACGGCCCGCGGGTGTTCTCCGGCCGCGCGGATGGCCAGCCCCAGCATCGTCTTGTTCAGGACCAGGGCGGCGACGAAGGGGAGCACGAGCGCGGCGTAGACCAGCCAGTTGTGCTGGAACAAAATCGGCCCCAGCAAGGGGATGTCGCCCAGCACGGGGATGCGGGTGGCGGTCAGCGGCTGGATGCGGGCCGCGGGCACGGCGCCGAAGGCCACGCGGTAGACGAAACTGGAGAGGCCGAGGCCGATCAAATTGATCGCCGTCCCCGTCACAATCTGATTGGCGCGCAGGCTGACGGTGACGAGGGCAAAGATGGCCCCAAAGATACCTGCCGTCAGCGCCGCCGCCGCCACCGCCAGCGCCACCGATTGCGTGCCATACACGACCAGGTAGGCCGTGACCGCGCCGATCAGCATGATCCCCTCCAGCCCGATGTTGACCAGGCCGGCGCGTTCGTTGTAGGTCTCGCCGACCGAGGTGTAGATCAGCGGCGCGGCCATGCGCAGGGTGGTCTGCAAAAGCGATTGCAGGACGAGCAGGATGTCCATGGCTAGCGGCGGCCCAGTTTGTCGCCCAGGAGGCGGAAAGAAACCAGGAAGAGGATGACCAGGCCCTGGAGGATGTAGATCATGACATCGGGGATGCCGGCGGTCAGCTGCATCATCTGCGAGCCGGAACCGAGGGCGCCGAACAGCCAGCCGGACAGGATCACGCCCAGCGGGTTGTTGCTGGCCAGCAACGAAACGGCAATGCCCTGAAAGCCATAGCCCGGCGAAATGTTGGCGTACAGCCGTTCGGTCACGCCCATCACCTCGACGGCGCCGGCGATGCCGGCGGCGCCGCCGCTGAGGAGCATGGCCAGCACGAACTGGCGGCCGACGTCGATGCCGGCGTGCCGGGCGGCGGTGGGGTTGAGGCCGACGGCGCGGATGGCGAAGCCCAACGGGGTGCGAAAGAGGCTGAAAGCCAGGACGGCGGCGGCGATGGCCGCCAGGATGAAGCCCAGGTGGACGCGGGTGGGCGGCCAGATGCGGGGCAGAAGGATGCTGCGGGCCACCAGATCGGTCTGCGGGTTGGCGCGGATGCTCTCCATCATCGGCCCGGTGATCAGAAAACTGACGAGACCGAGGGCGATGTAGTTGAGCATGATCGTCGTCACCACCTCGTTGAGGCCCAGCCGCACCTTCAGCCAGCCGGCGATCCCCGCCCAGACGCCGCCGAAGATGAAGCCGACGGCAATCGCCAGCGGGATGGCGACGGCGGGCGGCAAGCTGGCGGCGTTCAGCCCGAACCAGGCGGCGCCGATGGTCCCCAGATAGAACTGCCCCTCGGCGCCGATGTTCCAGATGCCGGCCCGGAAGGCCACGGCAATGCCCGCTCCGATCAGAATCAGCGGCGTGGCGCGCAGAAAGGCCTCGCCGATGTTGCGCGTGTTGCCGAAGACGCCATCCCAGAGGGCGGCGTAGGCCGAGCGCACGTCGTAGCCGGCCAGCGCCAGGATCAGCGCCCCCACCGCCAATGCCGCCAGGATCGAGAGCACCGGCAGCAACACCCCGCGCCACAGCGCCTGTATCGAGTCGCGGCGGAGCCGGGGGGCTGCGGCTGGCCTGGCGGCAACGCCGCCGTGGTTGGGGCGATCGGTCATCTTCGGGCGCGGACGACCCAGAACGAAGCAGGGGCGACCCCAGAACGGCCGGGGTCGCCCCTGCGGGGGATGTTATTCAGCGCCGGGGACCTTGATCTCGCCGGAACTGATCTTGTCGATGTTGGCCTGCAACTCGGCCTTCGCCTCATCCGTGAGGACATTGGCGGGCAGGTCGGGGTTGAAGACGATGGGGTAGGCAGCCAGATCGCCCGGATTCTGCAAGCGGAAGGTGATGGAACTGCCCGGTTCGATCGTCTTTTCCTTGATCGCCTTGATGGCGTTGAAGATCGATGTGGGCACGTCCTGCGCCAGGCTGAACAGCATGTTCTTGGGCGCCTGCGAATTGACATCGCCCACGGTGCCGACCGCAAACACCTTGTCGCCGCCTTGCTCGGCCACAGCTTGCCACACGCCCGAACCGGCCAGGTTGGCGTTGGCGCTGAGGATGTCGGCGCCATTGGCCATGGCTTGCAGCGCCGCTTCTTTGGCCGCGCCGACGTCGTTCTGATCGTTCAGCGTCACCAGGCTGCACTCGTTGCCGGGAACGCTCTCGAAGCCGGCGATGAAGCCTTCGTTGGGTAGCTTGGTGGCGGGCATCTCCAGCGTGAAGGCGGCGCACTTATGGGTCTTGGACATCTTGCCCGCCAACATGCCGGCGGCGTACATGATCTGCACATAACCGGGGATGGTGTTGATCCCGGTCAGGTTCGGCCCCACACTGCTGCCGTTGACGATGACGTAGTAGGTGTTGGGGAACTGCGGCGCCACTTTGGCGGCCGCATCATCATACTGAAAGCCGTGGCCGACCACCACATCGAAGCCCTGGCTGCCGAAGTCGCTGAAGGCTTTCTCGTAGCCGGCCGGGTCGCCCACTTGCACGTTGGCGATCTCGGCCCCCAATTCTTTCTGAGCGCGCTGCTGGGCGGCGTAGGCCAGCCCGCTCCAGGAATCGGTGATGGGTGAGGGATGGACCAGGCCAACCTTGAAGGTATCGGCCGCAGGGGCGGGGGTAGCCGCGGGAGCAGGGGCGGCGCACGCGGATAGGACCAGCGATGCGACCAGCGTCAATGCCAGAATAAACCAGAGATGGCGCTTTGGCGATGTCATGTTTCTTCCTCCTGAAACGGTTGGAAAGGCGGAACGACATTGGTCAGGGATACTGATGCGCTTCTTTGGTGTTGCAGGCAACCTCCTTCTTGTAGCCAGGCCGTGGCCCAAGGATGGCGTCTCGAAAGCGATTTACTTCGACAACCTGTCGGCATGAAACCGCGCCCCATTATAGCAAGGCGCCCTACGATTGTCAACTGACAATTTGCGTTGGGGAAGTGCGTAAACTGTGGGTTGACAAGGAGGGTCTCGTCTGCTATTCTTTGCCCCGATAGGGTTTCGGGCTTGATCCGAGCCGCTTCGCCGTTGCAAGCTCTATACACCCGGCGCTCTCAAACACCGCCTGACAAACTGGCTCTGACAGCATTCCCCTCTGGAGACCTCCGACCATGCTAAGCGTCAATCTCGAAGCCATGAAAATCGTGCGCAAGATCCTCGACTCGCCGGAGGCCCTCGGCGTCGAGGTCTCTCGCTTTGCCAATGGCAGCACCCTGATCGACATGGGTCAGCGGGCGCGAGGGAGCTGGCAGGCCGGCCGCTATTTCACGCAGGTGACGGTGGGAGGGCTGGGCGAGGTGAGTTTCGAGAGCTTCGCGCTGGGACGGGTGCGGCTGCCGGCCGTGCGTCTGGCGGTGAATCGGCCGCTGGAAGCCTGCATGGGCTGTCAGGTGGCAGGCTGGCGGCTGGTCGATGAGCCGGATGCACCGATTCTGGCTGGCCCGGCCCGCACCCTCAACACCCCGCCCGATTATCATGTGCAGTTGAGCGGCTACCGCGACCATCATCACGAGGGCGTGGTGACGGTGCAGATGTCGCGGCCTGTGACCGAAGCGATGGCGGTGGTGATGGCGAGGGCATGCGGCCTGGCCCCGGAAAATCTCTACATCCTGGCCTCGCGGCACGCCTGCCTGGTCTCCACCGTCCAGGTGCCGGCCCGCGGGATCGAGACGGCCATGCACCGGTTGGCGCTGGAGGGCTTCGACCTGGGCTGCATCCAACAGGCCTGGTGCACCGGCCCCATCCCGCCCCTGGTCGAGGACGAGTTGCAGTCGATGGGGCGGATCAACGACGCCCTTTACTACGGCAGCGCGGTCTGGCTAACTGTCGATGCGCCGGACGCGCTGCTCGAGACGATCGTCCCCAAAGTGGTCAGCGAGGTCTCGCCGCTGGCTCGCCGGCCCTTTGCCGACCTGTACCGCGACGCCGGCTATGATTTCCATGCCATCCCGCTCGACGCTCACACCCCCGCCATCCTCCACCTGACCAACATCAACAGCGGCCGCACTTTTTCGGCCGGTCATTTCGACGACGAAGTATTGCAGAGATCGTTCTTCTCCGGCAGTATCCAGCCGCACTGAGGCAAAGGCCATGACGATTGACCCCCAAGTTCTGCTCGATCTCTATCGAGATATGTGGATCGTGCGCTCCTTCGAGTTCGGCCTGGAGCGCGAGTTCAAGAAGGGCAATGTGCCCGGCATGTTGCACACCGGCGTCGGCCAGGAAGCCGTACAGTCCGCCATCGCCGCCGCTCTGCGCCACACCGACGCCTTCTTCCCCGACCATCGCTGCCACGGGCTGCTGGTGTTGGCCGGCACGCCGGGCCAGAAGATCATGGCCGAGTTGTTCGGCAAGGCCACGGGCGTGTGCAGCGGCAAGGGCGGCTCGCTCCATTCCGCCGACCCGGCCGTGGGCAATTACGGCGACAACGCCGTGGAAGGTTCGATGATGGCGACGGCGCTGGGTGTGGCCCTGGGCTTCCAGATGCAGGGCCGCGATGATCTGGCGGCGGTGATCGTCGGCGACGGCACTTCGGGCCGCGGCGAATGGCACGAGAGCCTGAATCTGGCCGCCACCTGGAAGCTGCCGGTGCTGTATTGCTGCGTCAACAACGGCTATGCCATCTCCACCGCCGTCGGCAAAAGCCACGCCACCGCCGATCTGTACGAGTTCGCCGCCGCCTACAAGATGCCATCGGTGCAAGTGGATGGCAATGATGTGGTCGCCGCCTACGAGATCACGCAGCGGGCAGTCGAGCACATTCGCGCCGGCGGCGGGCCGTATTTCGTGGAATACAAGACCTGGCGCTGGCAGGGCATCTTCAGCGGCGAGTTCCGCCCACCGGAAGAGGTGCGCTATTGGAAGGAAGAACATGAGCCGATCAAAGTGGCGCGCGAGCGCATCCTGACGGCCGGCATCGCCGGCGAGAGCCAACTCGACCAGATCAAAGCCGAGGTGGAGGCGGAGGTGGAGGGGTGGATCGCCTTCGCCCTGGCCAGCCCGCCACCCGATCCGGCCAAAGCCACCGCCAATGTCTACGTAGGCTGGGAAGTGGAGGGACGCAAATGAAACGCATGAGTTTTGTGCAGGCGCTGAACGAGGCGCTTGACATCAAGATGGCTGAGGACCCGGCCGTGTTTCTGCTCGGCGAGGATATCGGGCACATGGGCGGCGATTTTGGCGTCACGCGCGGGTTGTTCCAGAAGTACGGGGCCGAACGCGTGCGCGATACGCCCCTGTCAGAGGCGGCGATCATCGGTTCGGCCGTGGGCGCGGCCATGGTGGGTATGCGCCCGGTGCCGGAGATCATGTTCGCCGATTTTCTGGGCACGTGTTACGATCAGATCGTGAACAACGCCGCCAAGATGCACTACATGTTCGACGGCCAATTCAAGGCCCCGGTCGTGATCCGCACCGCCGCCGGCGGCGGCTTTGGCGGCGGGCCGCATCATTCGCAATCGGTGGAGGGCTGGTTCATGAATGTGCCCGGCCTGGTGATCGTCGGCCCGTCCACGCCCTACGATGCCAAGGGCCTGCTGATCGCCAGCATCGAGGACGACAATCCCATCTTGTTCCTGGAACACAAGGCGCTGTACCGCGTCCGCGGCGAGGTGGAGGAAGGCAAGTACACTGTGCCCCTGCGCCGGGCCGCCATCGCCCGCGCCGGCACAGATGTGACCGTGGTGGCCAGCATGAAGATGACGCACGAGGCCCTGGCCGCCGCCGAAGAGCTGGCCGCCGACGGCATCTCGGTCGAAGTGGTGGATTTGCGGACGCTGCGGCCCTGGGACGAGGAGACCGTGCTGAGTTCGGTGGCCAAAACGGGCCGGGCGGTGGTGGCCAACGAAGCCCCGAAAATGGGCGGGCTGGGCGCCGATGTCAGCGCCGTCATCTCGGAAGAGGCGTTTTCCAGGCTGAAAGCGCCGGTGCGCCGCGTTTGCGGCCTCGATACGCCGATCCCCTTCTCCCTGCCGCTGGAAAAGATCATCCTGCCTGATAAGGAGGATGTCAAGAGAGCGGTGAGGGAGGTTGTCGATTTTTAGCGGCAGGCGGCAGGCTTGTCCTGAGTGGAACGAAGGATCGCACGTGGTAGGGCTTGCTATAGACTGCAAACTCATGGAGGAATGAAGACATGGCTATCGAGGTCATTTTGCCCAAATGGGGCCTGACGATGGAAGTAGGAACGTTGCGCGAGTGGCGCAAGAGCGAGGGCGACCGCGTGGAGGCGGGCGAGGTGATCGCGGAGGTGGAGACCGAGAAGATCACGAACGAACTGGAAGCGCCGGTCGGCGGTGTGATCGGCAAAATCCTGGTGGAAGCCGGAACCGAGGAGGTGGAGGTGGGGACGGTTTTGTGTCTGATCGAAGAAGGCTAAGCCCATGTCCACCTCCCCACGTGGCCTGCCGGTCAAAGAAACGATCAAGCTGAACCAGTTGCGCCGGGTGATGGCCCAGACGATGAAGGCCAGCGTCGAGGCCGCCGCCCTCAGCCAGGTGCAGCGCGAGATCGACCTGACCCCGGCCCAGGCGCTGCGCGCGGAGATGGAGGCAGCGGGCGGGGTCAGGCCATCGCTCAATACGGTGATCATGGCGGCCGTGGCCCGCACGCTGCCCCGGCATCCCCTGCTCAACGCCGAACTGGTCGAGAACAGCATCCTGGTCTACGACGCCATCAACCTGGGCATGGCAGTGGCCGTGCCGGGGGGATTGATCGTCGTCGTCATCCCCGCCGCGCAGCAATTGGGCCTGGCCGAGCTGGAAGCGGCCATTGCCGACCGGGCCGAGCGGGCGCGCGCCGGCAAGCTGCGGATGGAAGACATCGAGGGCGGCACCTTCACCGTCAGCAACCTGGGCATGTACGGCGTCGATGGCGGTTTCCCCCTCCCGCGCCCGCCCGAAGGCGCCATCTTGCTGGTGGGCGCGGCCCGGCCCACGCCCTGGGTGGTGGAGGGGCAGGTCGCCATACGCCAGGTCGCCCGCTTCAGCCTCACCTTCGACCATCGCTTCATCGACGGCGCCGCCGCCGCCCTGTTCTTGCAGGATCTGGACGACGTGTTCGCGGGCGGGATGATGTGATGGACGATAGACGATGGACGATGGATCGTCTCTCCACCTGCCACCTGCCACCTGCCACCTGCGACCTGCCCCCCCCATGCTCTCTGCCAACTTCCTTCTCACTCACGGCCTGATCGTCACGCAAGACGCCGCCCGCACTGTCATCGCCGACGGCGCCATCGCCATTGCCGGGGAGCGCATCGCCGCGGTGGGGCCAACAGCAGAACTGGTGGGGCAGTTCCAGGCGGGCGAGGTGGTCGATTTGGGCGGGGATGCCGTCTTCCCCGGCCTGATCGATGTCCACACCCACCTTTTCCAGACCGCCAGCAAGGGCTTGGGCGAGGCGTGGCCGGTGCATGAGTGGGTGGGCGAGGTGACGGCCCCGATCGCCGCCCACATCCGCCCGGAGGAGACGTATCTGGTCTGTCTGACCGGCTGCCTGGAGCACATCCACAGCGGCGTGACCTCGCTGATCGATATGAGCTACGCCGCCACGAGCTATGAATTGCACGAGGCCAACATCCAGGCCATGCTCGATAGCGGCCTGCGGGCGCGCTACAGCAGCATCATCGCCGATTATGGCGAGTTCAACATCCCGGCCATCCTCCTCAAGCCGATCGACCGTTTTCTGCAGGAGTACCGGCGCTTGCTGGCGCAGTTTCCGCCCGGCGACCGCATGGCTGTTTGGCCGGCCATCGGCGCGCCGTGGGTGGCCACCGATGAGGCGATGATCCGGGCGCGGGCCTTCAGCCGCGAGGTGGGCGCGCCCATGATCATGCATCTGAACGAGAACGGGGTGGATAACGAACTGATCCGCCGGCGGTGCGGCAAGGATGCCATTGCCTGGCTGGACGAGATCGATTTTCTCGGCCCCGACTTTCTTGCCATCCACTGCGTGCGCATGAGCGAGGACGAAATCCGGGTGCTGGCCGAGCGGGGGGTGATGGTGGCCTACAACCCGGCCAGCAACATGTACCTGGGTTCCGGGATTGCGCCGATGGTGAAGATGGCCGGCGCCGGCATCACGGTCGGGCTGGGCGTGGATGGCGCCGGCAGCAACAATTCGCAGGATATGATCGAGACGCTGAAGCTGGCGGCGCTGCTGCAAAAAGTCGGGGCGCAGGATGCCTCGGTCATCGACGCGCAGACCGTCTTGGATTGGGCGACGCTGGGCGGGGCCAGGATTCTGGGGATGGAGGACCAGATCGGTTCGCTGGAAGCCGGCAAGAAAGCCGACCTGTTCGTGCTCTCGCGCAATTCAGCCAAGATCGTGCCCGCGCACGACCCCGTGACCACGTTGGTCTATTCGGCAGGCGAGGAGAATGTGACCATGACCATCGCCGATGGCCGCGTGCTGATGCGCGACCGCGTCATCCAGCATCTCGATGAAGCGGACATTCTGCGCCGCACCCAAACCGCGGCCCTGGCCCTGGCCGCTCGCTCCGGCGCCAACCGCCGTTTGCGCCGCTTCTGGCGGTAGGACACGGATCGAACGGATGGACACGGATTTTTGTTTTTTCATGGAGGCAAAAAAATGAAACACGAAGAAATCACGGAAAAGATTATTCACGCATTCTATCGGGTGTACAATACGCTTGGTTATGGTTTTCTGGAGAAAGTGTACGAGAATGCAATGGCTATCGAATTGAGAAAGATGGGGTTGAAGGTGGTGCAGCAGGCCAGGATTGTCGTCTACTATGAAGGCGAGGAGGTCGGGGATCACAATGCCGATCTGCTGGTCGAGGACTTGGTCATCGTCGAGCTGAAAGCAGCGCGTGTCTTGGAGGATAGTCACGAAGCGCAGCTGCTCAATTACTTGAAGGCAACCACGATCGAGGTGGGTCTGTTGCTCAATTTCGGCCCGAAACCTCAGTTCAGACGTAAGGTCTATGACAACGAACTCAAAGGCGATCTGAGTTGGACCCGCCCCCGGTAGGACACGGAAGGCTTGGGACACAGATTGAACGGATGGACACGGATTCTTTTTTGTTTGGTTTGGACACGGATTGAACGGATGAACACGGATTTTATCTTAAGAAACGATCCGTGTTCATCTGTGTTCATCCGTGTCCAAAGACAAGCAATTTCTGGGACACGGATTGAACGGATGAACACGGATTTTATCTTAAAAACGATCCGTGTGCATCTGTGTTCATCCGTGTCCAAAGACATGCAATTTCTGGGACACGGATCGAACGGATGAACACGGATTTTATCTTAAAGAATGACCCGTGTGCATCTGTGTTCATCCGTGTCCAAAGACATGCAATTTCTGGGACACGGATTGAACGGATGGACACGGATTTTATCTTAAAGAATGACCCGTGTGCATCTGTGTTCATCCGTGTCCAAAGACATGCAATTTCTGGGACACGGATTGAACGGATGGACACGGATTTTATCTTAAAGAATGATCCGTGTGCATCTGTGTTCATCCGTGTCAAATAACATGCATTTCTGGGACACGGATTGAACGGATGGACACGGATTTTATCTTAAAAACGATCCGTGTGCATCTGTGTTCATCCGTGTCCAAAGACATGCAATTTCTGGGACACGGATTGAACGGATGAACACGGATTTTATCCTAAAGAATGATCCGTGTTCATCTGTGTTCATCCGTGTCCAAAGACATGCAATTTCTGGGACACGGATTGAACGGATGAACACGGATTTTATCCTAAAAAATGATCCGTGTTCATCTGTGTTCATCCGTGTCCCAAAACAAGCAGCTTCTTGGACACGGATTGTTTTCTTTGCTTTGGACACGGATTGAACGGATGAACACGGATTTTATCTCAAAAAATGATCCGTGTTCATCTGTGTTCATCCGTGTCCAAAAACGTGAGGAAGCTTATGCAACGTTTCATCGGTAGTGTCGTCGTCATCACCGGCGCGGCGCGCGGGATTGGCCAAGCCATGGCCCTGCGCCTGGCCCAGGAAGGGGCGCGGGTGGCCGTGCTCGACCTGGCCGACCTCAGCCAGACGGCGGCGCTGTGCCGCCAGGCCGGGGCGGAGGTCATCGCCCGGACGCTGGATGTGTCGCGTCGCGCCGACATCCTGGCCGCGGTGGAGGCGATTCTGGCCGCGTGGGGCCGGCTCGATGTGTGGGTGAACAATGCCGGCGTCTTCGATGACACGCCGCTGGCCGAGCTGAGCGAGGATCGCTGGCAGCAGGTCATCGACGTGAACACCAAAGCCATGTTCCTCTGCTGCCAGGCCGTGGCGCCCACGATGCTGGCGCAGGGCCGGGGCCGCATCGTCAACCTCTCCTCGATGGCGGCCAAAGTTGCCTTCCCCAATGAAGTCGCCTACTGTTCCTCCAAGGCGGCGGTGCTGGGCCTGACCCGCGCCCTGGCCGTCGAACTCGGCCCGCACGGCATCACCGTCAACGCCATCTGCCCCGGCCCCATCGACACCGACATGCTGACCCACACCTACCAGCGCCTGGCCGACCAGAACGGCGTCACCCTGGCCGACTGGCGCGCCCGCATCCTCGAGACCATCCCCGTCGGCCGCTACGGCCGCCCCGCCGATGTTGCTGCTCTGGCCGCCTTCCTGGCCTCGGACGACGCCTCCTTCATCAACGGCCAGGCCATCAACATCGATGGCGGCATGGTGTTCTATTGAATGTCCTCGCGGCTCGCGAATTCAGGCAAAAAAACGGTCGTACTCAGCATGGGTGCCGATCCAGAACCAAAGCAGGCCATCAACACGCTCAACTGCCAACGCCCGATACTGCTTACCGATTCGCACTGACCAGTACTTTCCCACTCTTTTGAAGCGTAAAGAGGGATGCTGAGGATTTGACTTCAGAAGACCATAGTTCTTGCCGGCAAGCTCCTGAACGGTTTCGGGTAACCGTTCATAGGCTTGCCAGAAGGATGGACTTGTGAAGTGTCTCATAGCTCTCGATAGTTACCTGCCTCGAAGTCGGCAATCGCCCGTGCTGCAAGCTGATCGAGTTTACCGCTCTTTGCATCTTCCTCGAACTGTCGATCCCATAATTCAGCATCGAACATCTCGAACCACCTGCGAAAACGCGACAAATCCACCCGCGACAACTGAGCAACTTCGCGTTCGATTTCCTGGATGGTTAACATGATTGTGCCTCTGCAATGATGGCTGATGATGATCTCAGATAAGTGTTGCCCTGTAAGATGTGACGCACTTCGTGAGAGCACCCCATTCGGGGTTCAGAATCATGTCGGCGCTGAGGTCGCCCGCAGTGCGTTGCACCAAAACTTGGTTTCAGCCTGATCATATTCATTCATCGTTGTTCCGTCAACCACCCCCTATGTCCTTATGTCCTTCACCTACCACCTCCCCACCAAAATCATCTTCGGCCAACCCGCCCTCGAGGCCCTGCGCGCAGAATTGGCGGCGCTGCAAGCCGAACGGGTGCTGTTGGTCAGCGACGCCGGCCTGGCCCGGATCGGGCTGGTCGAGCAGTTTCGCGCCGGGCTGAGCGATGACGGCCGTCAGGTCGGCGCCTTTGCCGACATCGGCACCAATCCCACTACAGCCGAGGTGACGGCAGGCCTGGCGCAAGCGCAAGACCTGAACAGCCAGGCGATCGTGGCCCTGGGCGGGGGCAGCGCCATCGACGTGGCCAAGGCCATTGCCATGCTGATGGCGAACGGCGGCAGCTACGCCGACTACCAGTGGGGCGGGAAGGCGATCAGCCAACGCAGTCTGCCGCTGCTGGCCACACCCACCACCGCCGGCACCGGCAGCGAAGTGACCAAAGTGGCGGTGATCGTCGATCCCGAACGACCGTTCAAGAAAGGCGTGCTCAACCCGCTCATGTTTCCCCACGCCGCCATCATCGACCCTGAACTGACGCGCTCGTTGCCGCTGCTGCTCACCGCCGCCACCGGTATGGATGCCTTCAGCCATGCCCTCGAGTCGTACACCGGCCGCCGCGCCAACCCGTACACCGACCAATTCGCCCTCGCCGCCCTGGAGACGATCGGGTGGGCGTTGCCCCGCGCCGTGACCGACGGCAACGACATGCAGGCGCGCGAGGCGATGATGTTGGCGGCGGTATGGGCGGGCACGGCCATGGATCACGCCGGGCTTGGCTTGATCCACTCACTCTCTGGCCCGCTCACCGGCGCCCTGCACCTGCACCACGGCCTGGCGAACGCCATCCTCCTGCCCCATGTCCTCCGCTTCAACCTCCCCGCCATCCCGCCCGACCGCCGTCGCCGCCTGAACACCATCACCGGTCTGGCAGCCGACGCCCCCGGCGAAACTCTGGTCGATCACCTGGTCGGGTTCCTCCGCGGGCTGGGCCTGACCGCACGGCTGGATGAAGTCTCGGACCTTTCAGGTCTGAGCGACTTTTCAGGTCTTGCCGCCGACACCCTGCGCATGGCGATGACACCGAACAACCCGCGCACCGTCACCGCCGGCGATGTGGAAACCATCCTCGCCCAACTCACAGCCGCATCACCCGACAGCCTATGAATCCCCAACCCCTTTCCGCCTCGACCACTCGCTTCCTTGCCCAATCACCGTTCAAGCTGCTGATCGGCGGCGAATGGACGCCCGCCGCCGCTGACGAGACCTACACCAGCATCAACCCCTCCGATGGTTCGGCCCTGGCTCACCTGGCCTCGGCCGGCGTGGCCGATGTCGAACGAGCGGTGCAGGCCGCGCGGCGCGCCTTCGAGGGCGGCTGGGCCGACATGCTCCCGCGCGAGCGCGAGCGATTGCTGCGGCGCTGGGCCGACCTCATCGCCGCCCACGCCGACGAACTGGCCGAGATCGAATCGTTGGACAACGGCAAGCCCATCCGCCACACGCGGGCCATCGATGGTCGCGTGGCCGCCAACCTGCTCTATCATTTTGCCGGCTGGCCCAGCAAGATGACCGGCTACACCGCCCCGGTCTCGATCCCCAACCATTTCGTCTACACCCGCCGCGAGCCGCTCGGCGTCGCCGCCATCATCATCCCCTGGAACTACCCGCTCATCCACGGCATGCAAAAGGTGTCCCCGGCCCTGGCCTGCGGCAACACTGTCATCCTCAAACCGGCGCAACTGGCCTCGTTGCCGTTGCTGCGCCTGGGCGAGCTGGCCCTGGAGGCCGGGCTGCCGCCGGGCGTGTTCAACATCATCACCGGCCGAGGTTCGCTCATCGGCCAGGCATTGGCGGCGCATCCGGGCGTGAACAAAATCCAGGTCACAGGTTCGACGGCGGTGGGGCGCAGTGTGATCCAGGCTTCGGCCGGCAATCTCAAGCGGCTGGCGCTGGAACTGGGCAGCAAAGCCCCGAACATCATCTTCGCCGACGCCGACCTGGATGCCGCCATCGCCGGCGGCTTCCGGGCGGGTTTCGGCAACAGCGGCCAGAGCTGCGTGGCCGGGGCGCGGCTGTTCGTGCAGCGTCCGG
Source organism: Caldilineales bacterium (assembly GCA_019695115.1). Taxonomy (GTDB): domain Bacteria; phylum Chloroflexota; class Anaerolineae; order J102; family J102; genus SSF26. The sequence continues at coordinate 28,495 of JAIBAP010000012.1, forward strand.
TCTTCGACCAGGTGTTGGATGGCCTGCTGGCGCGCATCCGGGCGGCCCAGATCGGCCACGCCCTCGACCCGGCCACCGAGCTTGGCCCCATCGTCGATCAAGTCCAGACCGAAACGATCCTGCGCTACATCCAGAGCGGCGTCGATGAGGGCGCCACACTGGTTTGCGGCGGCAAGCGTATGACCGAGGGCGAGTTCGGTCGCGGCTTCTACATCGAGCCGACGGTCTTCATCGATGTGCGCGATGACATGCTGATTTCCCGCGACGAGATCTTCGGACCGGTGCTGCCGGTCTACGCCTTCGAGGGCGAGGCCGAGGTCATCGCCCGCGCCAACGACACCGAGTACGGTCTGGCGGCGGGCGTATGGACGCGGGACGTGGGTCGGGCGCACCGCGTGGCGGCGGGGATCAAGTCGGGTGCGGTCTGGGTCAACACCTACGATATGTTCGACGGCGCCTCGCCTTTCGGTGGCTTCAAGGGCAGCGGCTATGGTCGCGACAACGGCCTGGAGGTGCTGGAAGCGTATACGGAGGTGAAGGCGGTGTGGATCAGGACGAGTGAGGCGTGAAACGTGAAGCGTGATGCGTGAGAAACGGCGGCAATTTTCACGCATCACGCATCACTCCTCACTCCTCACGTTTCAGTACCGAGTTTCATTTCTCTGGCTAAGCCATCCATCCTCTGCGACTTTCAATCATGTCAAACTACCAACGCTTCTCCGATCAGGTCGTCATCGTTACCGGCGCCTCGCAGGGCATCGGCCAGGCGACGGCCGTGGCTTTTGCCCGCGAGGGCGCGCACGTCATCGTCAATTACTATGCCAGCGAGGAGAGGGCGCGGGAGACGCTCGCCGCCATCGAGCAGGAAGGCGGGCGGGGGACGCTGGTGCGGGCGGATGTCGGCGACCTGGCCGGCTGCGAGCAACTGGTCGAGGCCGCCGAAGCGGCCGGGCCGGTGAAGGTTCTGGTCAACAACGCCGCCGGTTTCAGCCGCGCCCATTTCCTGGATGTCCCCATCGAGGAATTCGACCGCGTGTGGCGCATCAATGTACGCGGGGTGTACTACCTCAGCCAACTGGCGGCCCGGCGCATGGCCGAGCGCGGGCAGGGCAGCATCATCCATGTCAGTTCCATCCTCGCCCGGCTGGCCGTGCCCACCCGCTCGGCCTACTGCGCCAGCAAAGGCGCGGTCGAGGCCCTCACCCGGGCCATGGCCCTCGACCTGGCCCCGCACGGCATCCGGGTCAACGCCGTCTCGCCCGGCCTGATCGAGACCCAGGCCATGCTGGCCGGTTTCCCCAGCCAGGAAATGCTCGATGAAGTGCGCCGCCACATCCCCTCCCGGCGCTTTGGCGCCCCCGAGGAGATGGCCGCTGCCATCCTCTTCCTTGCCTCCGACCAGGCTTCCTACATCAACGGCATCGTCTTGCCGGTAGACAGCGCCCTCGGCGCCCGCGAAGCCGGGCCGGTGCGAAAGTGAGATCCAGCCCGGCCACTCCTCTCCAAAACCGGCGGGGAGATGGTATGATTGCTCCCCCCACCATCTCTTTGTTCTTCCCTTCGCACCTCCCCCTGCCCACACATGTCCGCTTCCAAGCCGATCACCGAACTGACCGCTCGTGAGAGTGCCGCCCACATCAGCAGCCGCCACCATGCCATGGCCGGGGCGACGATTGCCCTCTCGGCTGCCGCCGCCTGCGCCCTCGGCGAAGCCTGCATCGGCATCAGCCGCCGGCATCATGACGACAACGAACAGGTGCTGGCCGGGCCGGTCGCCGAGCGGCTGGCCGCCATCCGCCGCCGCCTGCTGGCCCTGGCCGATGAAGATGGCGAGGCCATCACCGTCTTCGTGGCCCTGCGCGAGGCCGGGAACGAACTGGAAGGCCAGGACCGGCTTTGCCAGCTGCCCCTGGAGATGGGCCGGCTGGCGGGCGAGGCGGGGGCGCTCTTGCAGGAGTTTCGCCCGCTCGTGCGCGTCGTCCAGGATGACCTGGAGATGGCCTTTACCCTGCTGACGGGCGCCGCCCGCGCCGCCGCCCTCCTGCTCGATTCCAACCTGCGTCTCTGGCCCGACCCTGCCCTCCTCGCCTTGCACGAGCCAAACCTGGCCAACCTGCGCGCCCACCTCCAGACCCTGCACCCCGCCGCCCGCATTCGTCCCTAAGACCTGTTTCGTACTCCGTATTGCGTATTCATCGACAATAGCGCCATTCTACACGCCCCACGCCCCACGCAACACGGAACACGCAACACGCAACACACACACCATGTCCCTCTACAAAACCATCTTCACCACCGAACGCGGCCACCGCCACCAGCAGGCCGCGCTCGAAGCCGCCCCCGCCTCGCTGGACATTACCATGCTGCGTCAGCCCGACCGCGCCACCCTTGCTGCGGCCCTGGCCGAGGCCGATTTCCTCATCTCCGAGCGCGTCGGCGCCGTCGATGCCGACCTGATCCGGGCGGCGCCCAGGCTCAAGCTCATCCTCCGGCTCGGCTCGCTCACCTATGACATCGACGCCGAAGCCGCCAGAGCGGCCGGCGTCGCCGTCTGCCGCTGGCCGGTGGGCAGCGTGATCCGCGTGGCCGAGCACATGGTCATGCAGCTGCTGGCCCTGAGTAAGAAACTGCGCGAGACCGAGGCCATCGCCCTCGAAGCCAGCGACCGCTGGGGCGAGAGCAAACGCACGGACGAGGACACCTTCGCCTACAACTGGTCGGAACGTTCGAGCGTGGAAGGGATCTGGCAGCAGACCATTGGCATCCTCGGCTTTGGCGAGATCGGGGCCGAACTGGCCCGCCGCTTGCACGGGTGGGATGTGACCCTGCTCTACACCAAGCGCCGCCGCCTTCCCCCGGCCGTGGAGACGGAATTTGGCCTAAGCTATGTGGACGAGGACACACTGTTTCGCCAGAGCGACGCCATCGCCAACCTGCTGCCCTATTTCCCTGGCACCGACCTGGCCATCGGCGCCGGGCATTTTGCCCGCATGAAGGACGGCGCCTATTTCGTCAGTTGCGGCAGCGGCAGTGTGGTCGATGAAGCGGCGCTGGCTGAGGCCGTGCGGTCGGGCAAGCTGGGCGGCGCCGCCCTGGACACCTTCGAGTGGGAGCCGATCAAGCCCGACAACCCCCTCATCGCCCTGGCCAAAGCTGGTCACAACCTGCTTCTGACCCCACACATTGCCGCCGGCGCCACCGCCGCCGCCTCGCGCGAGCGGATGGGCGACTTCACCAACCTCGTCAACTTCATCGAAGGCAAGCCCCTGCGCTACCGCGTCGCTTGACTCCTCTGTCATACCCATGTCCACCCTCCTGATCGAAAACGGCGCCATCCTCACCCTCGATGACGCCCAACACCTCCTCAACCCCGGCTACCTCCTGATCGAAGACGACCGCATTGCAGCGATGGGCCAGGGCGACGCGCCCGCCAGCCTGCGCCGGGCCGACGCCATCATCGACGCCCGCCTCATGGCCGTCATGCCCGGCATGGTCAACGCCCACACCCACCTCTTCCAGACCTTCATCCGCGGCCTGGCCGACGACAAACCCCTGCTGGAATGGTTGAAAGCCGCCATCTGGCCGGTGGCGCAGGCCCTGACCGCCGAAGAAGCCTATGTGGCGGCGCTGGTGGGGCTGGTGGAAAACCTCCGGGGTGGGGCCACCGCCGTCATCGACCACCAATACATCCACACCGAACCGGGCAACGATGACGGCGTCTGCCAGGCGGCCGAGGAAGTGGGCATCCGCTTCCTGCTCGCGCGCGGCTGGGCCGACGTGGACTACCACCCCACCCTGATGGAGACGCCCGACCGCATCGTGGCCGAGACCGAGCGCCTGCGCCAGACCTGGCACGGCCGCGACGGCGGACGCATTCGCGTCGAGTTCGGACCGCTCATCCCCTGGGGCTGCACCGACGAGACCATGCTGCGCACCCAACGCATTTCGGATGGTTGGCAGGCGGGCACGCACATCCACGTGGCCGAGACACAGACCGAGGTGGCCATCAACCTGGACAAGCGGGGCAATCGCCACATCGAATGGCTGGCCGAACTGGGCGTTCTGGGGCCAGGGATGCAGCTGGTACACAGTGTTTGGCTCAGCGACCACGAAATCGACCTCATCGCCCAGTCTGGCGCGGTCGTCGTGCACTGCCCGGTCAGCAACATGTACCTGGCCTCAGGCGTGGCCCGCGTGCCTGAAATGCGCTCCCGCGGCATCACCATCGCCCTGGCCTCGGACGGCCCTGGCAGCAACAACAGCCAGGACATGCTGGAAACCCTCAAGACCACCGCCCTGCTGCACAAAGTGAGCACTCTCAACGCCCAGATCCTGCTGCCCGAAGATGTGCTATGGATGGCCTGCCGGGGCGGCGCCGTCGCCTTCGGCCAACCCCACCTGATCGGCTCGCTCGAAGTCGGCAAAAAGGCCGACGTCGTCCTCATCGACCTCGACACCCCCCTGGCCATGCCCGTCCACCGCCTCCCCTCGGCCCTGGTCTACAATGCCTGCGCTCGCGACACCGACACCGTCATCGTCGATGGCCGGGTGCTCATGCGCCACAAGCAGATCACCGTCCTCGACGAAAAAGCCCTCCTCGCCCGCGCCCGCCGCGCCTGCCAGAATCTATTCGAGCGCGCCGGCGTACGCGTGGCATAGGCATCTCCCCACTACTGTTCACTCCTCATGAATCCAAGCGGCAAAACAGCACTCATCACCGGCGGCGCCATCCGCGTGGGCAAAGCGATCACGCTGGGCCTGGCCAGAGCCGGGGCTAACGTAGTCATCAACTACAACGCTTCGGCCCAGGCCGCCGAAGAAACCGCCGCCGAAGCGCGCGGCCTGGGCGTGCAGGCGCTCGCCATCCGCGCCGACATCGCCGACCATCGCCAGGTGGAGGCCATGGTCCGGGCGGCCGAAACCCAACTCGGCGGCGTCGATGTTTTGATCAACAGCGCCTCGCTGTTCCAAGAGACGCCCTTCCCCACCAGCGACCACAGCGCCTGGCATCGCGTCACCGGCATCGGCATCGACGGCCCCTACTATTGCGCCAATGCCGTAGCGCCGGGGATGTTGGCCAAAGGCGCCGGCGTGATCGTCAACATTGTCGATCTATCCGGCTGGGAACCGTGGCCGCATTTCGCCGCCCACAGCGTCAGCAAGGCGGCACTGATGGCGCTCACTCGGCAGATGGCGCTGGAACTGGGGCCGGCCGTGCGCGCCAACGCCGTCGCCCCCGGCCCTGTCCTCCCCCCGCCCGACTACACCCCGGAGGCGATCGAGCACGTACGCGCAGGCACCCTGCTGGAACGCTGGGGCAGTCCGGAGGATGTGGTCGAAGCCGTGCTCTTTTTCGTGCGCGCGGACTATGTCACCGGCGATGTCCTCTTCGTCGACGCCGGTGAGCGTTTCGGACACCGCAAGCATTACCCGTGATGGCTCGCCCCGTCGTCGCCGTCGCTGTCGGCCATCGTCACTACGCCCGCCTTTTTAGCGATGCAGCATGGGCGGCGTTGGCTGCTTTCGCCGAGATCATCCACCATCCTGGCGATGATCCGGCCGCCAAACCCGACCTGCTGGCCCTGCTCCCGCCCGCCCACGCCTGCCTGACCAGCTGGGATGTGGCCCCGCTCGACGCCGATGTGCTGGCGGCCGCGCCCCACCTGCGGGCCATGGCCCACATGGGCGGCAGCGTCCAGCGTTTCGTGTCCGAGGCCGTGTGGCAGCGCCGGCTGCACGTCACCAGCGCCGCGCCGGCCCTGGCCCGCGACGTGGCCGAGACCACGGTCGGGCTGATGATCGTCGGCCTGAAGCGGGTCTGGCCGCTGGGCGAGTTCGTGCGGCAGGGCGGCTGGCGCCCACCTGTGACCGATCCCCGGCGCTGGCCGGCGCGCGAACTGCACCGCAAGCAAGTGGGGATCGTCGCCGCCAGCAACGTCGGCCGGCATGTCATCGAGTTGCTCAAGCCCTTCGGTCCCTCCATCCTGCTCTACGACCCCTTCCTCTCGTCCGCACAGGCGGCGGCGTTGGGAGCCGAGAGAGTCGAATTGGACGAACTCTGCCAGCGGGCCGATGTGGTCTCGTTGCACGCCCCGGCCAAGCCTGCCACCCATCATCTGCTGGATGCCCGCCGCCTGGCCCTGATCAAAGATGACGCCCTCCTGATCAACACCGCCCGCGGCTCGCTGATCGACGAGGCCGCCCTGATCGCCGAACTGAGCCGGGGCCGCTTCTTCGCCTTCCTCGATGTCACCGACCCCGAACCGCCCGCCGCCGACAGCCCCTTGCGCACCCTGCCCAACGTCGTCGTCCTCCCCCACATCACCGGCTGCATCGAGGATTGCACGCCTTTGGGTGATTTGGCCGTGGAGGAATTGCGGCGGTTCTTTGCTGGTGAACCGGCGATCTACCCCATCCAGCCGGAGATGTTCGCGCGCATTTCCTGATCCGCCCATCCCAGTAATCCGCCCACCCTCCCCATCCGCCCATCCCAGTAATCCGCCCACCCTCCCAATCCGCCCATCCCAGTAATCCGCCCACCCTCCCAATCCGCCCACCTCCATTCGCGCGCCTTTCCTGACCCAGCCTGACCTCCTGTCGTTGACGCTCCGGCCTTTCCCGGCTATGATGCCCCCCTCAAAGGAGTTTGCCATGACCCTGATCCAAGCCTATCACCGCCCCCACACCCTGGACGAAGCCCTGCAATTGCTGGCCAGGCCGGGACTGAAAACGGCCGTTCTGGCCGGCGGCGCCTATCTCAACGCCCATGCCGATGGCGTAGACGAAGTCGTCGACCTGCAATCGCTGCCGCTGACAGGCGCGGCCCGCGAGGGCGACCAACTCACCCTGGGCGCCATGACAACCATCCAGACGGTCGTGGATGCCGCCGGCGCGCCGGCCCTCCTGCGCGAGATGGCGCACCGCGAGGGGCCGAACACCTTCCGCAACCAGGGCACGGTGGGCGGGGCCATCGTCTGTGCCGACCCCGAAAGCGAATTCGTGGCGGCGCTGCTGGTGTTGGAGGCCACGCTGACCATCGTCACCCCGGCCGGCGACCGCACCCTGCCGCTGGCCGCATTCCTGGCCGATGCGCCCGCCGCCCTCGATGGCGGCATCCTCACCTGGGTGGCGCTGGCAACGGGTGGCGTGACCGCCTCCGAGCGTGTGGCCCGCACCCCGGCCGACAAGCCCATCGTGGCAGCCGTGGCCCGGAAGACGCCGGATGGCCGGGTCTTGCTGGCGCTGTGCGGGGTGGCCGCCACCCCCATCCTCGTCGCCCCCGACCAGCTTTCTGCGCTCGGCCCGCCCGCCGACTTCCGCGGCAGCAGCGAATACCGGCGAGAGATGGCGATACTGCTGGCCGGCCGAGTCCTGAGTCGCCTGGATTCGTAGTCGTATGCAGGGCGAGTTGTTCACCGAAGCGGTCGCAACGCCTCATCGCTGTGTCTTCAGAAACGATGCAGCCGGCGTCTGGCTTTATCAGGCCGATTGCCTCGAATTCATGGAGCACCTGGCCGAACGACAGCCCGATGGCGTCTTCGATCTGATCTTCGCCGACCCGCCCTACTTCCTCTCCAACGGTGGCATGACCTGCCAGGCTGGCAAAATCGCCCGCGTAGACAAAGGCGACTGGGACAAGTCGAGCGGCCCCGAGGCCAATCACACCTTCAACATCGCCTGGCTCTCCCTCTGCCAGCGATTGCTCAAGCCCGACGGCGCCATCTGGGTCTCCGGCACCCATCACATCATTCACTCCGTCGGCTATGCTATGCAACAGTTGGGGATGAAGCTCCTCAACGACATCACCTGGGAGAAGCCGAACCCGCCGCCCAACCTGTCGTGCCGCTATTTCACCCACTCCACCGAAACCCTGCTTTGGGCGGCCAAGAACGACAAATCCAAACACCGCTTCAATTACGAAGCCATGCGCAAGCTCAACGGCGACCGGCAAATGAAATCGGTGTGGACCTTCACGGCTCCGAACGGCGACGAAAAAGTGTTCGGCAAACATCCCACACAAAAGCCGGTGGCCTTGTTGGAAAGGATCATCCTGGCTTGCACCAGCGAGGGCGACCTGATCCTCGACCCCTTTGCCGGTAGCTCGACCACCGGTGTTGCCGCCGTGCGCCTGGGCCGCCGCTTCATCGGGCTGGAGTTGGATGCCGATTATCTCGATCTCTCGACAAAGCGATTGGCCGAGGCATTGGCATAGGAGCAAGGCCAGCAGAACGGAGCTGGCGTGCAAGCGTATTCAACCTTCCCCAGCCTCATTAACCAAGAGAACGTACAATGAACAAGCTCGATCGTATCACCTTTGATCCCAATGTGATGGGTGGAAAACCCTGCATCCGGGGCATGCGCGTGACCGTGGGGACAATCGTGGGCCTGGTTGCCGCCGGTTATTCGACTCAGGAAGTAGTAGAGGCCTATCCATACTTACAGGTAGAGGACATCCACCAGGCTCTCAGCTACGCTGCCTGGCGGGCTGAAGAAGTCGAACTCCCACTGGTGTTGGCATGAAGTTGCTCATCGACATGAACCTCTCGCCCGATTGGATTGAGACTTTCAGGCAGCAGGGGTGGCAGGCCGTCCACTGGTCAGTCGTCGGTGACCCAAAAGCGCCCGATGGAGTCATCATGTCATGGGCGCGGCAAAACGGCTATATCGTCTTCACGCATGATCTGGATTTTGGTGCGCTATTGGCAGCAACTGGCGCGTTAGGACCGAGCGTCGTTCAGATCCGCGTTCAAGATGTCATGCCTCATCATCTCGGCGACACTCTGGTTCAGGTACTACAGCGGCATGAGGCTACACTTGCACAGGGGGCGCTCATATCAGTCGATGCTACCCGTTCAAGAATACACATTCTGCCGCTCAGGCGCAATCCATAGCGCCTTTCTTCCGATCCCTAATCTCCCCCCACGGAGTTGAAACGATGCAAATCAACCTCACCATCAACGGCGTTCCCACGACCCTCTCTTGTCTGCCCCACGAAAATCTGCGGCGCGTCTTGCGGCGCGAGGGCTATTTCAGCGTCCGCTATGGCTCCGACACCGGCGAGACCGGCGCCGCCGCCATCCTGCTCGATGGCAAACTGGTCAGCGCCGATGTGGTGCTGGCCGCTCAGACCGATGGTCATGTCATCGAGACCGTCGAAGGTTTGTCGCAGGGTCTCAAGCTCCACCCCATCCAGGAAGCCTTCATGCGCACGGGCGCCATCCAGTCGGGCTACTCGACTCCGGCCATGGTGCTGGCGGCCAAAGCCCTGCTGGCAACGAACCCGAACCCGACCGAAGCCGAGGTGCGCGACGCCCTTTCCGGCATCCTCGATCGCGAGACGGGCTATGTCAAGCCGGTGCAGGCCGTTCTCGAGGCGGCGGCGATCATGCGTGGGGAGGAGCCAACCCTGATCGAGCCGAATGTGCTGACGCCGATCGTGCTGCCGGGCGGGGGGGATGACTGGGACACAGGCGGAGAGGGAGGGACGAGGGGAGATCAAACGCCGGAGTTTCCCGGCGGTGGGGTGGCGCTCGACGCCCGCCGTCGCACCCTGCCCAAATTCGTCGTTGCCCCGCAGGCCCAGGAACTGAAGGTCGTGGGCAAGCCGGAAGTCAAGGTCGACGCCCTCAAGCTTGTCAAGGGCAACCCGGCCTTCGTCGATGACATCGAATTGCGCGGGCTGCTGCACGCCAGACTGCTCACCAGCCCGCACGCCCATGCCCGCATCCTCGATATCGACGACAGCGAGGCCCGCGCCCTGCCCGGCGTCCATGCCGTCATCCACTACAAAAACGTGCCCCGCGTACGCTATGCCTCCGGCGGCCAGTCCTATCCCAACCCCAAGCCCTGGGATCAGGTGAGTTTTGACAACAAAGTGCGGCATGTGGGCGACCGGGTGGCGGCAGTGGCAGCCGAAACGCCGGAGATCGCCGCGGAAGCAATCAAACGCATCCGCGTGCGGTATGAAGTGTTGCCGGCGGTGTTCGATGAAAACGAGGCGATCAAGGAAGGCGCGCCGGTCATCCACGATGAGCCGGATATGGAGGGCGCTTACGACGCCGGGCGCAACCTCACGCACCACATCCACGCCCAGGTGGGCAATGTCGAAGCCAGCTTTGCCCAGGCCGACTACATCTTCGAGCACAACTATCGCGTCCATCAGGTGCAGCAAGTGCCCATCGAGCCGCACATCGTCATCGGTTATTGGGATGCCGACGAACGTCTGGTGCTGCGCAGCTCGACTCAGGTGCCGTTCCACGCCCGGCGCATGGTGGCCCCCCTGCTGGGGCTGCCGGTCAAGCGCATCCGCGTGATCAAACCCCGCATCGGCGGCGGCTTTGGCGCCAAACAGGAGATGTTGATCGAGGACATCGTTGGCCATCTCGTCATTGCCAGCGGCAAGCCGGTGAAACTGGAATTGAACCGGGCCGAGGAATTCATGTCCTCGCGCTCGCGCCATCCCCAGAGCATCCACTACAAGACCGGCGTCAACCGCGATGGCAAGCTGGTGGCCATGAAGATGACGGTGATCGGCAACACTGGCGCCTACGCCACCCACGCCCTCACCGTGCAAACCGTAACCGGGATGCGCGGCCTGAGCACCTACAACTGCCCCAACAAGGAATTCGATTGCCTGGTGGCCTACACGAACATACCGATTCCGGGCGCCTACCGCGGTTATGGCGCGCCCCAGGCGCTGTTCGCCCTCGAAAGCCACATGGAGGAAATCGCCGAGGCGCTGGGGCTGGATGTGATCGAGTTCAAGCGACTGAACTGGGTGAAGGTGGGCGACCCACTCGACATCGCCCCGCAGCTGGGCGAAGGCGAGGCCGACGTCAGCAGCCTACCCATCGTCCAGACCAGCGGCCTGAGCGAGTGCATCGCCCAGGGGATGCGGGCCATCGGTTGGGAGCGTCGCGACGACCCGGCCTGGAAAGCGCCCGCCGACCGGCCCCACATCCGTCGCGGCATCGGCATGGCCGTGTGTATGCACGGCTCCGCCATCCCCGGCCTGGACATGGGCGCGGCCAGCATCAAGATCAACGACGACGGCAGCTTCAACGTTCTGGTTGGCGCCACCGATCTGGGCACCGGCTCTGACACCGTGCTGGCGCAGATCGCCGCCGAAGTGTTGGGCGTGTCGCTGGAAGACATCATCATTTACTCCTCCGACACCGACTTCACACCCTTCGACACCGGCGCCTACGCTTCCAGCACCACCTATATCTCGGGCACGGCGGTGAAGCGCGCCGCCGAAGAACTGCGCCAACAAATCAAAGAGCGGGTGGGGCTGATGTTGCGTCTGCCCGACTGGAGCAATGTAGTCTTGCGCGACCGCCTGGCCTGGGCCCCTGATGGCCGCTACGTCACCCTGCAACAGGTGGCGCTGCATTCGCTGCATCAGGACCAGCAGCGGCAGCTGATGGCCACTGCCTCGTATGTCTCGCCCGATTCGCCGCCCCCGTTCGGCGGGCAGTTTGCCGAGGTCGAGGTGGACATCGAAACCGGCCAGGTGACGGTGACGAAGCTGGCGATGGCTGTCGATTGCGGCGTAGCCATCAACCCGATCACCGCCAGCGGCCAGGTGGAGGGTGGGATGACGCAGGCCTTGGGCTACGCCCACTGCGAAGAAATGGTCTACGACGAGAGCGGTCGCATGGTCAACCCCGCCATCGGCCCCTACAAGATCTACCGCGCCGACGAGATGCCCGAGATCGATGTCACCCTGGTGCAGACGCTGGAACCCACCGGGCCGTTCGGGGCCAAAGCCGTGGCCGAAATCCCCAAGGATGGCATTGCCCCGGCCATCGCCAACGCCATCTACAACGCTACCTCCGGTAGCGCCGCTCCCTCCGGTAGCGCCGCCGCCGGAGGGAGCGCCGCCACGGGCTTACGTCTCCGTCGTCTTCCCTTCACCCCAGAGCGGGTATGGCGGGCGTTACATCAGCGATAGGATGGCCCAGCGCCCTACCCGGCTTCTCGCACCTCGCGGATGAACTCCGGCGACTGCAACCGGCGCTCGATGATCAGGCGAATGTAGTCAGCCAGCAGTTTCTCGATCTGCCGCATCCGCCCCGGCGTCAATTCCAGTTGGGCGACACTCTCATAGGGCTGCGCTTGCAGAAAGCGCAACACCTTCAGCGCGCCCACATCCAGGGCCTCGGTTCCCGGCTGACCTTCGCCGTGTCGTGGGCACAGCATCCCCCCTCGGGCGGCGCTGAAATAGTTCGTCACCGGCGCCAGCGTCTCGCCGCATTGCACACAGGCAAAAAGCTGGGGCTGGTAGCCGCTCAGCCGCAGCAATGCCAGATCGAACCAGCGCGCGGTCAGGCCCAGGGGGCCGCTGCCTTCCAGATGGCGCAATCCCGTCAGGGCCAAATCGAAGACTTCGGGATGGCTATCGTCTTCCTGGGTGAAGGCGTCGATCAACTCGACCAGATAGTAACCATACGCCGCTCGGTCCAAATCCTCTCGCAATCCCCGAAAACCGTAAACCGTTTCGGCCTGGGTGATCAAATCCCACGAGCGGCTGCGCGCCACCAATAGATCGACGTGCGTAAACGGCTCCAGATGCCCGGCCTTACGGCTGGCCGGTTTGCGCACCCCGCGCGCCAACAAGGTCAGCTTACCCATGCCCGGCGTATACACCGTCACCACCCGGTCAGCCTCACCCTGGTCGCGCCGTTTCAGCACCAGCGCCCGCGTTCGATAGACGCGCTCATTCGCCCGATCCGCTCTCATCGCTCGTCTTCCTGGGCGGGCAACTGCGCGGCCCCGAAAGAATCGGGCAGTAGCTCCGCCACCGAAGTCATCCGCACCAACCCAAACTCATCCAGGATGAAGACCGGCATCTCTGGCCCGAACTCGTGCATCACCTGCCGGCAACTCCCGCACGGGCTGCCACCGTTCGAGGTCGCCACCGCCAGGGCGCGGAACGATCTCCGGCCACTGCTGATGGCGTTGAACATGGCCACCCTTTCGGCGCAACACGTCAACGGATAGACGGCGTTCTCGATGTTGCAACCGGTGAAGACCTCGCCATCCTCACACAACACCGCCGCCCCGACCTGATAGCGCGAATAGGGCGTATAGGCCCTCGAACGTGCGGCCTGCGCCGCGGCGGCCAACGCCGCCACATCAATCATCTGTTCCGCCATTGCTTGTTGTCTCTGCCTCCTCGCTGGTGTTATTGACAACGAGTCGCACCTGATCGATGCGATTGTCCGTCACCGACAGCACCTCCAGATTAGCCCCACCCAACTGCAGCACATCACCCACGCCAGGGACCCGCTGCAAGTGCGAATAGATGACGCCCGCCAGGGTATAACTCTCGTCCTCATCCGTGATTTCCAGGTTCAACTCGCGATTCAGATCATCGAGATTAACCCGGCCGCTGACCAGGAAGACGCCAGCTCCTGCCGGCTGGATGAGCGGCGGCTCGCGATCATACTCATCCTGAATATCACCCACGATCTCCTCCAGCAGATCTTCGATGGTGACGATGCCGGCCGTCCCCCCATATTCATCGACCACCACCGCCAGATGCGTCTTGCGGTGCTGCAAATCGCCGAGCAAATCGTTCACCATGGCCGATTCGGGCACGAAATAGGGCTTTCGCATCACTTCGCGCAACGAGAATGTGGCTTTGCCCTCGCGAATATGTGTCAGCAGATCCTTGGCATAGAGGACGCCCACGATTTTGTCCAACGTGTCTTCGTGGACGGGGATGCGCGAGTGCCCCGAAGTAACGCACACATCCAGCGCCTCGGCCAACGTGACTGAGGCCTCCACCCCCACCACTGCCACACGCGGCACCATCACCTCGGCCACGGTTCGCTCACTGAAGCGAAAGATGCTGTTGATCAACTCGCGTTCTTCGGCCTCGATGAACTGCTCTTCTTCACCGACGTTGAGCAGCAAGCGCAAACCGTCCTCGGTCAGAAAAATATCCCGGCCCGGGCTGCCTTGATCCAGGCCCGCGCGATGGGCCAGACGCATCAACCCCCAGGTGATGGGCGCCACCAACGCCAGTGACCACTCCACGGGGCGCGCCAATCGCAACGCGACAGCGGTTGGATACTGGACAGCCAACACCCGCGCCGCAACCTGAACCAACAAGAGCAACAACCCGGTCAGGAGCAGCGCTATCGCCAGGAACCAAGCCGAACGATGAAGCCACAGCGCCAACCATGTCACACTCGCCGCCGCCATCGCCACACTAACCGTCCGCCAAACCAGCAGGCCGGCTACGAAACGCCCGGTATCCTTCACAACCTGCTCGATTCGCAACGCCGCCGGTCTGCCTTCCGCGGTCAGCTGGCGCAGATTGCCACGACTCATCGCTGCGATCGACACCTCTGCCAAAGCGACAAACGCCGTCAGAACAAGAGCAAGCGCCAAGATGCCCAGGTCAAGCGACAAAGCGAGATTCATAGCAACGATTCTTCCGGTCTCCGGCGGAAAGCCACATGATCCACCCGCGGCCACAAGCTGGCTTTCGCAGCCCAGCCGCAGCAGGACACCGCAAACCATACCATATCCTGCGCAAACACACAACCGGCCCCCAAAATGAAAAAGCTCCCCTGGCGATGACCTACTCTTGCAGGGGGCTACCCCCCAACTACCATCGGCGCTAAAGAGCTTAACGACCGGGTTCGGAATGGGACCGGGTGTGACCTCTTTGCTTCAATCACCAAGAGAGCTTTTTACCAATGTAAAAGGTGCAGCCGCGGCGCTGAGCGCCTGCTGGCGCCCTAACAACTGGATAGGATACATTTCTCTTCCATCATCATTTCTCGAGTAGGTTAAGCCTTTCGTGCATTAGTACGGCTTCGCTAAACACATTACTGTGCGTATACGTGCCGCCTATCAAGCCGGTAGTCTCCCGGCGCACTTATCCAGTTAACCTGTTGGGAGATCTCATCTTGAGGCAGGTTTCCCACTTAGATGCTTTCAGCGGTTATCCTTGCCCGACTTAGCTACTCAGCGATGCCGCTGGCGCGACAACTGACACACCAGAGGTCGGTCCACCCCGGTCCTCTCGTACTAGGGGCAGCTCCTCTCAAATCTCCTACGCCCACAGCGGATAGAGACCGACCTGTCTCACGACGGTCTGAACCCAGCTCGCGTACCGCTTTAACGGGCGAACAGCCCGACCCTTGGGACCTAATTCAGCCCCAGGATGCGACGAGCCGACATCGAGGTGCCAAACCTCCCCGTCGATGTGAACTCTTGGGGGAGATCAGCCTGTTATCCCCGGGGTAGCTTTTATCCGTTAAGCCACGGCCCTTCCACTCGGGACCGTAGGATCACTAAGGCCGACTTTCGTCTCTGCTCGACTTGTAGGTCTCGCAGTCAAGCACCCTTATGCCTTTACACTCTTCGGCTGGTTTCCATTCAGCCTGAGGGTACCTTTGCGCGCCTCCGTTACAGTTTAGGAGGCGACCGCCCCAGTCAAACTACCCACCTGGCACTGTTCCCACGCCGGATCACGGACGCAGGTTAGGGCCAAGACTTAACCAGGCTGGTATTCCACCGACGACTCCACCGAGGCTAGCGCCCCAGCTTCAAAGTCTCCCAGCTATCCTCTACAGGCCAAGCCCTAACTCAATGCCAAGTTGTAGTAAAGCTCCACGGGGTCTTTTTGTCCTGCTGCGGGTAAAACGCATCTTCACGCTTACTTCAATTTCACCGGGTCCCTCGTTGAGACAGTGCTCTGCTCGTTACGCCGTTCGTGCGGGTCGGAACTTACCCGACAAGGAATTTCGCTACCTTAGGACCGTTATAGTTACGGCCGCCGTTCACCGGGGCTTCGGTTCAAAGCTTTGGCTTGCGCCTAACCTCTCCCCTTAACCTTCCGGCACTGGGCAGGCGTCAGCCCCTATACGTCACCTTACGGTTTCGCAGAGACCTGTGATTTTGATAAACAGTCGGCAGAGCCGTTTCACTGCGGCCGCCTCAGGCTCGAACAAGCATGTCGTCTCACCTTAATGCGGCGATCCTTCTTCCGAAGTTACGGATCCATTTTGCCTAGTTCCTTAACGAGGGTTTCCCCGATCCCCTTGGTATTCTCTACCCGTCTACCAGTGTCGGTTTGCGGTACGGGCGCGTGAGTCTCGCTAGAGGCTTTTCTTGGCAGCATGGGCTCATCCACTTGTGGCGCTAAGCGCACCGCCATCACCCCTCAGCTCGGCTGGTCTTTTAACCCCAGCGTCAACGCCTAAAGGCTTGGCACCTGAACCAATAACAGGCTGGACTACCCTCCTGCGTCCCCTCATCACTCAAACGACTCGACACGGTTCCGGAATATTAACCGGATATCCATCGGCTACGCCTTTCAGCCTCACCTTAGGACCGACTAACCCGACGCGGATTAACCTTCCGTCGGAAACCTTAGACTTACGGGGAATACGTTTCTCACGTATTTTACGCTACTCATGCGAGCATTCTCACTTCTGTCTGCTCCAGCCGTCCTTACGGTCGACCTTCTCAGCAAGACAGAACGCT
>JAIBAP010000012.1:50000-104369 GCA_019695115.1 Caldilineales bacterium
GCGAGGGGGGCCGGGGCGGCAACATAGTTGCTATCGACCAACCGCACGGTCATGGGGCGGCCGACGGTGTTGGAGACGACCTGGCCGACGATGTCAATCGCTCCCTGCACTTGTTCACGATGGAAATCGTGCTGAAAACTGATGACAAAGGCGTCGTTTTCGATGCCGACCGGCGCTCCGGAACGCATGATGGCCTGGATACGCGGGTTGTGCTGGCGCATGGCATTGATGATCTGTTTCCACTGGGCATCGAGGGTGGCATCGGGAGGAGGGGGGGGCGAGGGGGGACGACCTGGCGGCGACGATTGTGCCGGCGTCAAAGGTTGTTGGGCGACAGCCGAAAGGACGGGGGAGGGTGGGGCGGGAGCGGCCACAGGGGGGGCAGTCACGGCGCCGACGCCGATGATGTCGAGGAGGGCAAGCTCGACCGGCAGGTAGCCCGCAAAGGGGGTCTTGAGGGCGATGCCGGCTTCGTTGAGGCTGCGAATGGCGTGCAGGATCTGGGTGGGCTGGAAGCGCTGGGCCTGAACTTTGATGGTTTCGAGGACGGCATCGGGGAGATCGACCAGGCTTGTGTCGCGACCGACGTTGAGGAGGAGGAGGGTGCGAAGGTGGTCGATGAGTTGGCTGACGAGTTGGCCAAGTTCGACGCCCTGACCGACGAGGCGATGGAATTGACCAAGCACCGCCGCAGGGTCGCCGCCGGCGATGGCATCGATCAGATCGCTGACGGCTGCACCCGATACCATGCCCAGGATGCCGCGCACCAACTCGGCGTCGACTTCCTGGTGGCCGTAGGCGGTGATCTGGTCGAGGAGGCTGATGGCGTCGCGCATGGAGCCGGTAGCGGCGCGGGCGATGATGGCCAGGGCTTCAGGCGAGACCTGCAAGCCTTCGCGCGCGGCCAGCAGCCCCAGATGGCGGGCGATCTCACGCGTGCTGATGCGGTGAAAATCATAGCGCTGGCAGCGGGAGATGACGGTGGCGGGGATTTTGTGCGGTTCGGTGGTGGCGAGGATGAAGATGACGTGTGGGGGCGGCTCTTCCAGGGTCTTCAAAAGGGCGTTGAAGGCGGAGGTGGAGAGCATGTGGACTTCGTCGATGACGTAGACTTTGTAGGCGGCTTCAGTGGGGGCGAAGGCGACGCGGTCGCGCAGTTCGCGCACATCATCGACGCTGGTGTTGGAAGCAGCGTCGATCTCGATCAGGTCGAGGAGTCGGCCTTCGTTGATGGCCTGGCAGATGGCGCAGGTGTTATCGGGGCGAGCGCCGACATCCGTGGCCAGGCAGTTGACGGCTTTGGCCAGGATGCGGGCGGTGCTGGTCTTGCCGGTGCCGCGCGGCCCCGTAAACAGGAAGGCGTGGCCGATCCGCCCCTGGCGCAGGGCGTTGCGCAGGGTGTCGGCGACGTGATCCTGGCCGATGAGGTCGTCGAAGGCTTGGGGACGGTAGCGGCGGTAGAGGGCTTGCATGGCCGGAGGTCGGGATGGTTCAGTAACTGCGGAGCTGGAACTGGTCGGTGTTGAGCACTTCCATCAGACCATCGATGATGCCGAGTATGATCAAGCCCTGGCGTTCGCCATGCGTGATAAGGCTGGGATCGACGTTTCTAGATAATCGACACGATAGGTGAGGATTTCGACGGCCATAGTTTCACCTCACTGCCGGGAAAGAGTGAGCAGCGGGTAGTATAGCACTCATCGTGGTTGACGGTCTACCGGCGGGATGGCTTGCCGTGAGATCGATCGTCTCTCAGCCGCGCAAGGTCGCCCACGGCGCCTCGTTCGACATGTCGATCAGGGCCGGGCCGGCGAAGACGGCCGGGGAAAGGATGGCGAGGAAGATCAGGTCGGTGTCTCCGGCGTTGTGGGTGGCGTGGACGACATCGGCGGGGATATGGGCAGCGTCGCCTGGCCCCAGGATGCGGAACTCCCGATCCACCCATTGCTCGGCCTGACCCGAAACGACATAGATGATCTCCTCCAGGCTGGGGTGGCGGTGGAATCGGTGGGCCTGGCCGGGCGGCATGGTCACACGCACGAGTTGGAGTAAGTCGGCCTGGGTGAGCCCGGCGCGGCTGATCCATTCGTGCGGCCCCCAGGGCGAACTGTGGGTCTGTGCATCGGCGGCGGTGATGAAGCGAAGGGTGGTGTTCATGGCAGGAGGGTCAGAAGTTGTAGCATTCGGGCCGGCGGTCGCTGAGGACGGGGATGCGACGGCGGACTTCGTCGGCCTGGGCCAGGTCGATGGCCGCGGTCAGGAGGGTGGTCGAGTCGCCGTCAGCCTCAGCCAGGGTCTCGCCCCAGGCGTCGATGAGGGCCGAATGGCCGCAGAAGGTGTTGGCGCGGTCGCGGCCGACACGGTTGGCGGCGGCGATGAAGCATTGGTCTTCGATGGCGCGCGCCCGCAGCAAGGTGCGCCAATGCGCAAGCCGGGGGTGCGGCCATTCGCTGGGGAGGAGGATGAGGCGGGCGCCGGCCACGGCATAGCCGCGAAAGAGTTCGGGAAAGCGGAGGTCGTAGCAGATGGCGAGTCCGGTCAGGCCCCAGGGCAGATCGTAGAGACCGGGGGCGGCGCCGGCAGTCAGCCAGCGATCCTCGGCCATGGGGCCAAAGCGATGGATCTTGCAGTACGGAGCCAAAATCTGGCCCTGGGGACCGAACCAGGGGGCGGCGTTGAAGACGCCGCCGGGCAGGCGGACGAGGAAGGAGCCGGTGATCCAGAGGCGATAGGCGCAGGCCCAACCGGAAAGGACATGGGCAGTGTAGCCATCCAGGGTTTCGGCTAATTCGCCGGCCCGCTCCAGATCGTAGCCGGTGGTCCACAATTCGGGAAGAACCAGAAGGTCGGAGCCACGGCGCCAGGCCTCGAGCACCAGGGGATGGGCGGCTTCGAGGTTGGCGCGCACATCCCCCAGGAGAATATCGGTTTGGGCGAGGGAGAGGAGCATGGGGAGGGGCAGGTCGCAGGTCGCAGGTGGCAGGGGGCAGGTCGCAAGTCGCAGGTGGCAGGGGGCAGGGGGCAGGTCGCAGGTGGCAAGTCTTCGTTGACTGTTGATTGTTGACTGTTGACTGTTTCGCCTTGTCTACTTGTCTACTTGTCTCCCTGTTTACTCGCTTCCAAGAGAGCGTCGAGGGCGGCGCCAGGGTCGCTGAGGTCGGCAGAGCGCAGGTCGGCGGGGAGGTCTTCGGGGGTGGGTGCGACAGGCTGGACGGGTTGGGCGGGCTGGCCGGCGCGGGTGATGCGGGCCGGGGCCGGTTCGACGACGGGGGCGAGTGCAGTCTGTTGTTTTTCCAGGGCTTCGGCGGGAACCGTGGGCGCAGTTGGTTTGGGGCTGGCGCGACCAGTGATCAGGCGGAAGAAGAAGAACGAACCCAGGAGGATGAGGACGATGGGCCACAGGCGCACGATGGTGACGGCGGTGGGGCTGGCAATGCCGGTGGTGAGGACGGTGAGGGCAAACATGAACAGAACGCCCGCCATGACCAGCGCCCACAAGAAACGGCGAAAAGCGCCGCCGAGGAGGAAGAGTAGCAGGAAGCTGAGGGCAAAGCCGCCAAACAGCGCCGCGCCCAGAATGTGCTGCGAGTCTTCCGGAACACCCATGCCCAAGCCCACCAGGGCGATGACGGCGATGGTCCCCGCCTGTAAAATCGCCCACCAACGGTCGCGGCGGTTGCTGAGGAAGAGGATCAAGAATCCGGCGGCCATCGAAGCCAGGAACAAGGCGCCCAGCCATTCGGGACGGATCGTCTCGATGGTGCTGAGATAGACGATGCTGCCCAGCCCCAGAAAACTGACGCCAGGGATGACATAGAGCCATTCATCGCGCCGGAAAGCCAGGAAGACGAGAAAGCCGAGTCCGGCAAGGGCCAGCACACCGGCGGCGATGTAGGCGACCAGGAGTTGATAGGGATCGAAGATACCGAAGTTGTAAAGCAGGGCGGCGACGCCGATCACGAACAGGACGAGGCCCCAAAGGAAGGTGTTCAGGCGGGTGCGTGGCATAGCTATTGGCTCCAGGCCGGGGTTGAGAGACGATGAAGGCAGAGACGATGGCAGGATGATACCAGCGGTGGAAGAGCAGCGCCAATCACCAGGCGACGGCGGTTGCCGCTGCACGGGCAGCGCTGGCGATGCTATACTTGGGGCCATGAACACCCCCTCAGCCATCGCCTCCGGCCAGGCGCCGGGAAAGATCATCCTCTTTGGCGAACACGCTGTCGTCTACGGCCACCCGGCCATCGCCGCGCCCGTGCATCAACTGCGAGCCTACGCCGCCGTTTTCGAGGATGGCGAGTGTGTGGTCGAAGCGCCGGACATCGGTCGCCGCATTCGGGTGGAAGAAGCGGCCAGGGACGATCCGCTGGCGCAGGTCGTGCGCCTGCTTTGCAGCCAGGTGGGGCGGCCGCTGCCACGATGGCGGGTGATGGTGCGGTCGCAGATCCCGGTTGCCTCTGGGTTGGGGAGCGGGGCGGCGGTGGCGGCGGCGATGGCCCGCGCCCTACTGGCGGCTTTTGGGGTAGAATGGCCCCCTGACCGGGTTTCGGCCCTGGTGTATGAGGTGGAAAAGATGCACCACGGTTCACCGAGCGGCGTGGACAACACAGTGGTGGTCTACGGCCGGCCGGTGTGGTTCGTGCGCGGGCGGCCGCCGGAGCCATTTGCCGTTGGCGCGCCCCTGCACTTGCTCATCGCCGACACCGGCATCGCCAGCTCCACCCGCGTGGCCGTGGGCGATGTACGCGCCGCCTGGCAAGCTGACCCGGCCCGTTTCGAGGCGCTGTTCGACCGCATCGGCCATCTCGTCCGGCAAACGCGAGACTGGATCGAGACGGGGGAAACAGCCGCTTTAGGAGGTGCGATGGACGAGAATCACGCCCTGTTGAACGCGATCGGCGTCGGGTCGCCCGAACTCGACCGGCTGTGCCAGGCGGCCCGGAAAGCGGGCGCACTGGGGGCCAAGCTCAGCGGTGGGGGCAGGGGCGGAAATATGATCGCTTTGGTGCAGCCAGAAAGCCGTGAGCGCGTCGAACAGGCGTTGTTGGCGGCTGGGGCCAGACAGGTGGTGGGGACACAGGTCCCCCCATCGACGCCTGACGGGTCTTGACAAAATCTGTCAGGCGTCGATGGGCCGGCGCAGGAACAGCACTGTGCGGGTGAAGTCGATGACGACGACGCCGTGCTGGTTGCGGCCGGTGTGTCGCAGCCTGACGATGCCGCGGTCGGGCTGCGAGCGAGAGGGGCGCATCTCCAGCACCTCGGTCTCGACATAGAGCGTGTCGCCGTGGAACATGGGCTGGGGATGTTGAACGGCATCGTAGCCCAGGTTGGCGACGATAGTGCCTTCGGTCAGGTCGGCCACCGTCAGGCCCACGGCCAGGCCGAGGGTGAAAAGGCCGTTGACAATGCGCTGGCCGAACTGAGTTTTGGCGGCGAAGTCCTCGTTGATGTGCAGGGGTTGGGTGTTCATCGTCAGGGCCGAAAAGAGGACATTGTCCATCTCGGTGACGGTACGGCCCAGGTTGTGGCTGATGCGCTGGCCAACGGCCAGATCGTCGAAGTATTTTCCGGCCATGTGACTCGATGCTTGGAAGTTGAGATAAGGGTCGGTTAGACTCTGGGTAAGAAAACGCCGCTGCTGTTACGTCGAAAGGCGGTCATCTGTGCGCTTGTGTGCGCACGCCGCCCTTCCCATTCTATCCAAAACGGAGTCTCTCACCCCAATGTCAACTTTGAATATCGGCGACCCGGCCCCGGATTTCGCGGCCTCGACCGACGCCGGCGCCACCATCCGGCTTTCCGACTACCGCGGCAAGCGCGTGGTGCTCTATTTCTACCCGGCCGATGACACGCCCGGCTGCACCAAGCAGGCCTGTGGCTTTCGCGACAACTACCCGCTGATCGAGGAGAAGAATGCCGTCGTCTTGGGCGTCAGCCCGGATGACAGCAAGTCGCACCAGAAGTTCCGCACCAAGTTCGACCTTCCCTTCACCCTTCTGGTCGATCAGGATCACCAGATCGCCGAACAGTACGGCGCCTGGGGCGAGAAATCGATGTACGGCAAAACCTACATGGGCATCCTCCGCAGCCATTTCGTGATCGACGAGGCCGGCCACATCGCCGCCCTGCACTACAAAGTCAGCGCCGACGACAGCGTCGCCGAGGCCCTCGCCGCCCTCTCCTGATCCCCTCCCCCTCCACCCTCCCCCCGTCTCCCCCTCCCTCCGTCTCTGCGTCCCTGCGTCCCCTTGCCCCTCCGTCTCCTCCTCCTCCTCCCCACCTCACCCCTCCCTGTCTTCAGTGGTGGGCGGGTGCGGATGTTCGAGGTAGTGCGGCGGCTGGCCCGACGCCATGAGGTCAGTGTTGCCGGCTTCTGGCGGAACGAGGAAGCGCGCCGGGGCTGGCAGCAACTGGGGCGCGAGCTTAACATCGAGGTTCAGGCCGTGCCCTTCACCCGCCTTCGCCCCGACCGGCGGCTGCCGGGGCTGCTGCGGCGGCGATGGCAGGGCTGGAGGCAGGGCGAGCCGGGCGACGCCGGCGCCTGGGATCAGCCGGCCATGCATGCGGCCCTGCGGCGGATGATGGCCGGGCAGCGCTTCGACCTCCTGCAAGTCGAGTGGCCCTACCTGGCGCCCTACGCCCTGACAACCCCCCAACTCCCCCGGCTGCTGATCACGCACGACATCTTTAGCGTGGCTCTGGCCCGCCGCGCCGGGCTGGCCGCCGGGCGCCAGCAGAAACGGCTGGAGCGAGAGGCCGCTGCCTGGGCCAGCTACGAGAGCCGAATCTATCCTCAGTTCCAGGCTGTGGCGGCGATGTCGGCTGAGGATGCAGCCGTCATCCGCCAACGGGCGCCGGCCGCCAACGTTGTCGTGCTGCCAAACGGCGTCGATACGGCCCACTTCACCCCCGGCGAGATCCGACCCCAGCCGCGCCATCTGATCTTCGTCGGCTCGCCCACCCATGTCCCCAACCTCGACGCCGCCTGCTGGCTGCTGAACGAACTCTGGCCCGAGCTGCGTCGCCGCCGCCCCGACTTGCGCCTGACCCTGGTCAATCTCGACCATCCACAGGTGCGCAAGCTCCAGCAGCCTGGGGTCGAGATCAGCGGCCGGTTGCCCGACCTGCGGCCGGTCTACGGCCAGGCCGACCTCGCCATCGTCCCCTTGCGGGCCGGGTCGGGCACACGGCTGAAGATCCTGGAGGCCTTCGCTGCCGGGCTGCCGGTGGTCAGCACGCCGGTCGGCCACGAAGGGCTGGAGGTCGTCCCCGGCCGCCACTTGCTCAGCGCCGAGAACGGCCCGGCCTTGATCGAAGCCATCGAAACCCTGCTCGACGATGTCGAACTGCGCCGAAGGCTGGCAGCCAATGCCCGGCAGCTGGCCGTCTCCCGCTATGATTGGGAGCTCATCGTCGACCAGCACGACGCCATCTACCACCAACTTTGCCAACGCCCATGAAAACCCGCATCTTGTTCCTTCTCCTCCCCCTCGCCGCTTTGGTGGGGGCGTGTGGCGGCGCGTCCATCAGACTAACGACCGCGCCGGCGACGCTGGTCGTGGCGATGGCAGCCGAGCCAACGACGCCGCCAAAGGCCGACCCGACTGCCACCGTCGCCCCACTCCCCAGCCCGGAAGCCACGCCAGCCGAGACGCCGACCGCCGCCCCGGCGCCCACCGCTGAACCTGAACCAACTGCGCTGCCGGCGCCAACCGATTGGGCCGAGTTCGAAAGCCGGACAGCCGACGGGTTCTATGTGCGCGGGAACCCCGACGCGCCCATCCTCATCCTCGACTATTCCGACTTCCTCTGAGGGGCCTGCCGCGCGCACGTGTTGCGCACCGAACCAGCTCTTATCGAAGCCTATGTCCGCACCGGCCAGGCCAGATTGCAGTTCTGGCATATCCTCGACCACGCCAACGCCTCGGTGCAGGCGTCGATGGCGGCCGAATGCGCCGGAGAGCAGGGCGCTTTCTGGCGGATGCACGATGCGCTGTTCGAGAATCAGGAACAGTTGTGGGGAGCGGACCCGGAAACGCATGTCGGTCTGGCCGCCAACCTCGGCCTCGATGCCGAAGCCTTCCGGCAGTGCATGGCCGGCGGGGTGAAGGAGAAGGTCATCGCCATTGACCGGCAGGCTAAGGCAGCCGGGGTGCGCATCCGCCCCACTTTTGACATCAGCACGGCCGGCGGCGCCAGCCAACGGCTGCAAGGATCTCCGCCCATCGACCAGTGGCAGACCTTGCTCGACGCCTTGCAGTAGGTGATGACCATGCTTCAGCGTATCTGTGTCTTTTGCGGCTCGAATCCGGGTCATAACGGCGCTTATCAACAGACGGCGACCGAGTTGGGCCGGCTGCTGGCGGCGGAGGGCATCGGCCTGGTCTACGGCGGCGGGCGGGTGGGGATCATGGGCACGCTGGCCGATGCCGCCCTGGCTGGGGGAGGCCAGGTGATCGGCATCCTGCCGGCGGCCATGAACCGGCCCGGCATCCCTCACCCCGGCCTGACCGAGCTGCACATCGTCGATTCGATGCACAACCGCAAGGCGACGATGATCGCGCTTGCGGATGCTTTCATCGCCTTGCCCGGTGGCATGGGCACGCTGGATGAGCTGTTCGAGGCCCTGACTCTGAGCCAGCTCGGTTATCAGCCCAAACCGATCGGCATCCTCAATGTCGCCGGGTATTACGACCCATTGCTGGCGATGATCGAACACGCCATCGAGCATGGCTTTGTGCGGCCGCAGCACCGGGGCATCTTTGCCGTGGCCGAAGACCCCGCCATCCTCCTGAGCCAGCTGCGCCGCTTTCTGCACCCGGCCGGGTCGAAGTGGACGACGCTGGATCCCGACTGAGATGAATCCGCTGCTCATCCTGGCCGCCATTGCCGCCGGTTTTGCCGCCGGGTTCATCAACACCCTGGCCGGGAATGGTTCGTCGATCACGCTGCCGTTGCTGATTTTTATGGGGCTGCCGCCCACGGTGGCCAACGGCGCCAATCGCATCGGCGTCATCGCCCAGACGATGATGAGCACCTTCACCTATCACCGGCAGGGGGTGCTGCCCTGGCGCGATGGGCTGCGGCTGGTGGCGCCGGCGGCGCTGGGCGGGCTGGTGGGGGCGATGATCGCCGTCGATCTGGACGAGGAGAAGATGCGGCTGGCGATTGGCGGCATGCTGGTGCTCAGTTTCTTCCTCATCCTGCTGCGCCCCGAACGCTGGCTGCATGGTCGGGCCGAGGGCGCCCGGCCGATCCGCTGGTTCGATCTCCTGATCTTTTTCGCCATCGGCGTCTACGGCGGTTTCATCCAGGCGGGGGTGGGGATTTTCCTGCTGATGGGGCTGGTGTTGGGGCTGGGTCACAATCTGATGAAAGGGAATGCGATCAAGTCCTTCCTGGTGCTGGCGCTGAATCTGGTGGCGTTTGCGGTCTTCATCCGCCACGGCCAGGTGGATTGGCTGATGGGCGGCATCCTGGCGGTGGGGCAGGTCGCGGGGGCCTGGGCCGCGGCCCGGATGGCGGTACAGCCTGCGGCCCAGCGGTGGGTGTACCGACTGTTGCTGGTGGTGGTGGTCGTGTCGGCGGTGCAGATCTTCTTGGGCTGATGGCCTGGAGCGCGACGGCGAGGCGAAGACGGCCTGTGGGATGGGTTTGGGACTGGCGGTAGGTGGTGTTAAAATCCAAACGATAAACGGAAGTGCAGCTACCAAGACGCACACAACATTTGCGTCTATCATCGATTTACTTCAAAACAGGAGAAAATGCCATGGAACTGGCTGGCAATTACACATTTTCGGCCCCGCGCCAGGTGGTTTGGGACTCGATCATGAATCCCGAAGTGCTGCAAAACATCCTTCCCGGCTGCGAGAGCCTGGAACGGGTCAGCGACACCGAGTACAACGGCGTCCTGAATTTGAGGGTGGGGCCTGTGCAGGGCAAGTTCGCCGGCAAGGTGTACCTTTCGGATCTGAATCAGCCTGAGAGTTTCCACCTCGACATCGACGGCCAGGGCGCAGCGGGTTTCGTGCGCGGGGGCGGCGACGCCCGGCTGGAGGCGATGGATGGCCAGACGGTGCTGACGTATGAAGGCAAGGCCGACGTGGGTGGGCGCATCGCCAGTGTGGGCCAACGCCTGCTCGACACCTCGGCCCGGTCGATCACCCGCCAGAGTCTGGAAAGCCTCGACCGGCTCACCCAGGCGCAGGTGCAGCCGCCGGCGGCCGCCGAAGAGGGCGCGCCTGCCCCCACCCCGGCGCCCGTCTTCACCCCGCCCAGCGAGGCGCAGATGGCGGCGGGCGTGGCCAAGGATGTGTTCGAGGAGTATGTGCCAGCCGAATATCGCCCCTTCGTGATCGCCGCTGCGGCAGTGGGCGGGCTGCTGTTCGTGGTCTGGCTGCTGCGCAAGGTCTTTGGGCGCTAGGTGCTGTCATGCATACGCCGGTTGGCCATCCGATTCTCGACAGGTTGCGCCCGCAAGCACGACAGGCGTTGGTCGCTTACCTCACCCGTATAGCACAAGCCTACCCCAATGATGTTACTTCGGTAACGCTCTATGGGTCGCAGGCACGCGGAGAGTCGCATGGCGAATCAGATATCGATTTGCTCGTGCTCATTCGGCGCGACAGCATGGGCTTACGCCAGACGCTATCGGATTTGGCCTGGACCGTTCAGTTCGAGTACGGAGTTGTCATCTCGGATATCATCCGCAATCTAGACCAGTGGGAACAAATGCGCCGCGAGCGATTCCCCTTCTACCAGAATATCGAGCGCGAGGGCCTGGTTCTATGGAAGAGTACGCCCGAGCTTATGCCCGCTTACGCCTAGAGCGTGCAAGAGAGGAACTACAGACAGCAGAGGAGAACATCGCCAATGGGCACTTCCGTGCTGCTGTAAGTCGTTCCTATTATGCGATATTCTATATGGCATCGGCCGCCTTGTTCAGTCAGTCGGTGCAGCGTAGCAAGCATTCTGGGGTCGAATCGGCGTTTGCAGAACACCTCGTCAAGTCAGGTCAAATCGAGTCCGTTTACAGCCGCAGCTATCAGCGTGTGCGTCGCTTGCGAGAAGAAGCAGACTATGCCGAGCGCGTCGAGATTGATGAATCGACTGCTCGCCAAACACTGGCCGAGGCTGAGCGATTCGTCACACGCGTTGAGAAGTTCCTGAACGAAGTCGAGATCCTGTAATCCCACCTGGCATCCCTGATGCCGAACATCGCAGCACCGGTCCCACCAGGGACCGTTCAGCCAGATCTGCAGCATCAACTCGTGTGCTAAACGGAGTCGGAGCGATAGACCTCGATAGCGTCAGCCAACGTGTGGATTACTTCACTATGCCCAACCGCCTCATCATCGCCCTCTCCGGCGCCTCTGGCCAGATCTACGGCATCCGTCTGCTGGAAATCCTGAAGCAGACGGCTGAGATCGAGACGCACGTCGTCATTTCGCCCTCGGCGGCGATGACGATCGCTCAAGAGACAAGCTACACCCCTAAACAGGTCGAAGCCCTGGCCGATGTGCTCTATCGGCCGGGCGACATCGGCGCCGCCATCGCCTCCGGCAGCTTCGAGACGATGGGGATGATCGTGGCGCCCTGCTCGATCAAATCGCTCAGCAGCATCGCCCACAGCTACGACGCCGACCTGCTCACCCGCGCCGCCGATGTGCAATTGAAGGAGGGCCGGCCGGTGGTGCTGGTGGTGCGAGAGACGCCGTTGCACCTGGGCCATCTGCGGCTGATGACCCAGGCGGCCGAGATCGGCTGCGTCATTTTCCCGCCCGTCCCGGCCTTCTACGCCCTGCCGCAGACGCTCGACGACATGATCGATGCCACCTGTGGCCGCATCCTGGCCCGCATCGGCATCGCCAACGAGTTCTTCAAGGAATGGGTGGGGATGAGGGGGAGGAGGGTGGAGGGTGGGGATTAGAGATTGGAGAGTGGAGATTGGCAGTTTGCAGGCTGGTTGACGCCTGTGTTATGATTTCGTCAGCAGAGTATCATATTTTCTTGACGATATGGGATGATCCATGAGATTCATCAACCGCACCCGTGAACTGGCCGATCTGGAAGACTTGTGGCGGCGGCCCGGCGCCCAGATGGT
Source organism: Caldilineales bacterium (assembly GCA_019695115.1). GTDB lineage: Bacteria > Chloroflexota > Anaerolineae > J102 > J102 > SSF26. The sequence goes on from JAIBAP010000012.1 coordinate 62,107, forward strand.
GGTGGTGTATGGCCGCAGGCGCACCGGCAAAACCACTTTACTGACCCGATTTCTACAAGAAAAGCCCCATCTGTTCTGGGTGGCTGACCGTTTTCCGGCGGCGACGCTTCTGGGTGATTTCTCGCGGGCCATTTTCGGCTTCGAACACCCCGATCTGCAGCCCGAAACCGGCTTCACGTATCCCAGCTGGGAAATGGCCTTGCGCGCTCTGGCCGTGCTGGGGCGCGAACGACGCCTGGGGGTGGTGATGGATGAGCTTCCCTATGCCGTCGAGTCCGAGCCGGGCCTGCCATCGCTCTTGCAGCGAATTTGGGATCACGAACTGAAGGAGACCCAGGTCTTTCTGGCCCTTTGCGGCAGTCAGATCGGCATGATGGAGCGCGAACTGATGAGCTATCGCGCACCGCTGTATGGTCGCCGCACCGGGCAGGTGTTGTTGCGGCCGATGGATTTCGCCGCGTTGCGCGAGTATTTTCCACTGTGGAGCACGGCGCAACAGGTGACGGCCTACGCCATCCTCGGCGGGGTGCCATCCTATTGGGAACAGTTCGACCCCGGTCACAGCCTGGAAGCGAACATCCGCGAGCGGATCCTGCGTCCAAGCAACCTTCTTTACCTGGAGCCGGCCTTTCTGGTGAACGAAGAACTGCGCGAGCCGCGCAACTACCTGGGCATCCTGCGCGCCATCGGTCAAGGCCAACGCCAGATGGTCGATATTGCTGCTGCTTCGGGCGTTCCTCGCACCAATCTCTCGCGTTATCTCGAGACCCTGCGCGAGCTGCGGCTAATCGAACGCCGCCTCCCCGTCACCGAACGCAATCCTGAAACAAGCCGCCGCGGGCTGTATCGGTTGAGCGACAACTATCTGGCTTTCTATTTTCGCTTCGTCGCTCCCTTCCGCGAGGATCTGGAGCAGGGCTATGCCGAACGCGCCTGGCAGACCATCGACCAACAACTACCGGCTTTTGTCGGCGCCACCGCTTTCGAGGAGATCTGCCGCGAATGGGTGTGGCGGCAGGGCATGGCCGGACGCCTGCCCTTCAGTCCCGAGCAGGTGGGAAGCTATTGGGATCGCAGCACACAGGTGGATGTAGTGGCCCTCGACCGTCGCGAACGCGTGGTCCTGTTGGGCGAGGCGCGCTGGACGTCGCGTCCCCTGACCGTGCAGACGCTGGACGAATTACGGGGCAAGGCCGCCGCCGTGCTCCCTGAACCCGGCTGGCGCTACCTCTACGCCCTTTTTTCTCGTAGCGGCTTCAGCGAGGCGCTGCAACAAGAGGCAGAACGCGCCGGCGTCCTGCTCGTCAGCCTGGAGACGCTGGTCGGCGACAGCGCCGGCGCTTGAATGGACGACAGATAGGCCGAGTGGGAACGATCATCAGGAGACACTATCCCCCACCCGCCATCCTTCATTTCACTCAGCACAGGCCAGTCACCCCCCACCTGCGACCCCCCACCTGCCGCCTGCGATCCTTCGTCTCACTCAGGACAGGCTCTGCCACCTGCCATCCTTCGTTTCACTCAGAGCCTGCCCTGAACGGAGTGAAGGGACAAGCTCTGCCACCTGCCACCTGCGACTTGCCACTTGCCCCCCACCACCTTCCTCACCTCCCACAACACCCTCTCCCTGGCCACGGCCGGCCCGGACGGAACCCCACACGCGGCCGCCGTCTTCTACGCCGTGGCCGACGACCTGACCTTGTACTTCCTCTCGGAACCAAAGACGCTGCACGCCCAACATATCGGCGCCGGGGCGAGGGTGGCGGGCACGATCGAGGCAAATGACCAGGACTGGAAGAGCATCCGCGGGCTACAACTGCACGGCTGGGCCGAGCCATGTTCGGGAATCGAGGAAGAACGCGCCCGCGCCGTCTACGCCGCCCGCTTTCCCTTCGTCGCCCGCGCCAGCGATGTATCCATCGCCACTCTGGCCGGCCCGCTCTCCCGCGCCCGTTACTACAAGCTCACGCCCACATGGATACGGTTGATCGACAACACGCTGGGGTTTGGGCATAAGGAGGAGTGGGGGGTGGAGGAGACGCAGGGAGGGGGAGACGCAGGGAGGGGGGACAGGTAGACAAGGAAACGAGGGGTGATGGGGTAGGGGGTTGAGGGGCTTTTCGGTTGGGAGTGGCTGCGATTTTGGGTCGGAGCCGAATTTGTGTACTCTGCCTACATAAATTTTGCCGAATTTGTGTAGTGTGTAATCGACATGCCTCCATACTCAGCCCAAACTCTGGACATGCAGACCAATAACCAATCTCCAATCTCCCCTCCCCCACCCCGCCGCAGCGACGACAAGGGCGCCGCCCTCGGCCACCCCTCCTACGTCTGGCGGGCGGGGCAGGAGCGGCGGCTGGACCTCATCCGCCGGTGGGCGCGGGTGGAGGGGGCGGATGTGCTGGTGGATGGGGCCGGGGTGGGGATGTACAGCCGGCATCTGGCCGCAGCCGGGGCGCGGGTCGCCTCCATCGACATCGACCACGCCAGCATGGTCATTGCCAGCCAGACCGTGAACAACTGTGTGGTGGCTGCGTGCGAGGCGCTGCCCTTTGCCAGCGGCAGCTTCGACACCGTCTTCTCGCACGAGGTGCTGGAGCATGTGCGGGATGACGCCGTCACGTTGCGCGAGGCCGCCCGTGTGCTGCGCCCCGGCGGCCGCCTCGTCCTCTTCACGCCCAACCGCCTCTACCCCTTCGAGACGCACGGCCACTACTGGCGGGGCAAGTATCACTTCGGCAACACACCGCTGATCAACTGGCTGCCCGACGCCCTGCGCGACCGCCTGGCCCCGCACGTGCGCGCCTACACTCGCGCCGACCTCCGCCGCCTGCTGGCGCCCCTGCCCCTGCGCCTCCTCTGCTTCACCCAGGTCTATCCCGGCTACGACAACATCATCTATCGCTTCCCCAGGCTGGGCCGGCTGGTGCGCGGGGCCACGTACACGCTCGAAAACACCCCCCTGCGCGCCTTCGGCATCTCCCACTTCCTGGTCGCGGAGCGATTCTGACCACACCAAGCCACGAAGCGCACAAAGGGAACACAAAGTCTCGTCTTATTCGTCTGTAAGCCAGTGCTCTTGGTTCCCGCGATCCCCTGTGCTACACTCCGACCAGTGGTCAGTGGTCAGTGGTCAGTAGTCAGTAGTTAGAATCAGTAACCAGTAACCAATCTCCAATCTCCAATCTCCAATCTCCAATCTCCTCCATGTCTCCCTCTGCTTCCGCCTATCCCGCCCGCCGCGGCTCGTTTCTGGCCGCCTTCCTCGTCTGGCTGCTGCTGCCCGTTCTGCTGGCGGCCGGCGCGCTGGCCTGGTTCGAGTGGAGCTACGTCGGCCGCATCTATCCGGGCGTGCAGGCGCTGGGCGTGAACCTGGGCGGGATGACGCCCGAGCGGGCGACGGCGGCGCTCACCGAGGCGGTCGGCCAGTATGCTCCCCCGCCGATCAGCCTGCGCTACGGCGATGAGGTGTGGGAACTGCCCGCCGAGGAGGTGGGGCTGCGGCCGGATGTGAACCGGCTGGTGCGGCAAGCCTATCTGGTGGGGCGCACCGCCCGGCTGGAAGAGAATCTGCGGACGCAATGGGCCACCCTGTGGCAAGGGCGCCGGATCGAGCCAGAACTGGCCGCTCCGCCTGGGAGCATCGCCAACGCCATCGCCGCCCGCACCGCTCAGCTCAACCGCCCGGCCACCGAAGCCCAGCTGAGCCTCGATAACCTGCAAGTCGTCGTCAGCGGCGCCGAAGCCGGCCGGAGGGTCGATCTGGAGGCGACGACGGCGGCCGTGCTCGACCGCCTGGCCAGCGGGCGCGGCGGGGTGGTGGATGTCAGTGTGCACCAGGTGGCTGCGGCCGGCGCCGATTTGGGCGACGATCAATCCGCGTTGCAGGACATGCTCAACCGCACCATCGTTCTCGCCGACCCGCGCGGCGACTTTCAATTTGCCCTCGACCCAGCCACGATGGCGGGCATGTTGACCTGGGTCCGGGACGAAAACGCCGTCGGAGGGCTGCGGCCGGTGTTGAAGACCGAGGCGGCGCGGGTGGTGGTGGAGGCGTGGGCGCAGCAAGTGGCGCGGCCACCGCTCAACGCCCGCTTCGACTTCGACCCCAAGCGCAACCAGTTGATCGAGCTTTCGCCCAGCAGCGATGGCTACGCCCTGGAGGTCGATGCCACCGTGGCTGCCATCGCCCGGGCCGTCTCGTCCGGCCAGACGCAAGTCGCCCTGCCCATCCAGATCGTGCGCCCGGCCATCGCCTCGGAGGACGCGCCCAACCTGGGGATCACGGAATTGGTGGCCGAGGGCAGCACCAACTTCGCCGGTTCCAGCGCCGACCGGGTGCAGAATATCGAGGTGGGGGCGGCCAAATTCGTGGGCGTGGTCATCCCGCCTGACGGCGTCTTCTCGTTCAACGAGCATGTGGGCGATGTGACCGCGGCCAACGGTTTCCAGGATGCGCTCGTCATCCAGGGCGACACGACGGCGGTGGGCATCGGCGGCGGCATCTGCCAGGTGAGCACGACGGTGTTCCGGGCCGCCTGGTATGGCGGTTTCCCCATCCTCGAACGCTGGAATCACGGCTATGTGGTGCGTTGGTACGGCGCACCTGGGCTAGACGCCACCATCTACACGCCTAAGGTCGATTTCAAGTTCAAGAATACGACCGGCCATCATCTGCTGATCAAACCCATCGTCGATACGGTCAAAGGCATCATCACCTTCCAGTTCTACGGCACCCGGCCCGATTGGCGGGTGGAGACGACCGACCCCGTCTATGCGAAACGAACGCCGCCGCCGGCCCCGCTCTATGTCGAGGATCCCGGCCTGGCCTCTGGCCGGGTGGTGCAGTTCGATTGGGCCGTTGAGGGGCTAGAGGCATCGGCCAGCCGTCGCGTCCTGGCTGCAGATGGAACGGTGCTGCTGAACGATACGCTCAAAAGCCGTTATCTGCCGTGGCAGGCCAAGTTCCGCTTTGGGCCAGGGTTCGAGCCGCCGGCCGGGGCCGAGGTGGAGAGGGCGGGATAGGGGGGCAGGGGGCAGGTCGCAGGGGGCAAGTGGCGGGTCGCAGGGGGCAGGTGGCAGGTCGCAGGTGGCAGGTGGCAGGGGGGGCGGGTCGCAGGTGGTAACTGATAACTGATAACTGATAACTGGCTCCATTCGTGCCATTCGTGATCGATCCATTTCGCAATCCGAAATTCGCAATCCGAAATTCACAACCCCTCCCCTGCGATTTTGACAGGACGGGCGACTATACCTTATTATACATCTATAGTCGTCGCTATACCTTTTGCTGTCATCGTCCTTGTTCCCTGGCATGTATCCCACCCTCGACCGCACCGGCCCCACCCCGATCTATCTCCAGATCAAGGAGTGGATGCGCCAACAGATCACGTCCGGCGCCTGGCCCAGGAGCTTCAAGCTGCGCCCGGAGGTCGATCTGGCCGACGAGATGGAAGTCAGCCGGGGGACGATGCGCAAAGCGATCGAAGAACTGACCGAAGAGGGCCTGCTGACGCGCACCCACGGTCGGGGCACATTCGTCGCCTCGGAAGTGCTGGAGCAGGCGCTGGCCGACCGCATGATCACCTTCTCCGAGGACTTGATCAGCCGCGGCATCCCCTTCACCACCCACGTCTTCGCGGCCACCCTGACCCAGGCCACGCCGCGATTGGCAGCCAAACTGGGACTTGAGGCTGGCCAGGAAATCTTCCTGCTCAAGCGCATGCGGATGGTCGAGGGCGAGGCGCTGGTGGCGTCGCACAGCTATGTGGTGCACCAACACTGTCCGGGCATCGCTGCGGTCGATTTCGAGCGCAGCCGCCTGTTCGAGGTGCTGGAAGACCAGTTCGGGTTGCGGGTGGCGCGCGGGCGGCGCACCTTTCAGGCTCTGGAAGCCGACGCCGACACTGCCGCCCGCCTGGGCATCGTCGCCGGCGCGCCGGTGATGTACATCGAACAGTTCTCCTATCTCGAAACCGGCGCCCTGGTCGAGTTTTCGGAAGTCTGGCTGCGCGGCGACCGTTTCAAGCTCATCACCGATGCCCGGCGCAACGGCCTGTCGGCCCTGTCGATGGCGCCTGCGCACGGCGATGCGGACAATCATACTGACATCATCCTCACCCCACCGCTCCAGGAGACCCACCCATGAGCCGCCGAGAAGAAATCCTCGATGGACTTTACGACCACACCCTCAATGGCGAAGAAGAACCGGTTGTCGAGCTGACTAACGAAGGCCTGGCAATCGGCCTCGGCCCGCACGAAATCCTGTTCGAAGCCCTCATCCCCTCGTTGGAAGAAGTCGGCCGCCTGTTCGAGGCCGGCGAATACTTTGTGCCCGAGATGCTGGTCTCGGCCAACGCCATGAAAGGTTCGATGGAAATCCTGCAGCCGCTCATCGCCCAGACCGGCGCCAAACCAATTGGCACCTTTGTCATGGGCACGGTCAAAGGCGACATCCACGACATCGGCAAGAACTTGTGCAATGTCATGCTCGAAGGCGCCGGCTTCAAAGTCATCGACCTGGGTGTGAATGTGGCCCCGGAAAAGTTCATCGAAGCCATCCGCACCCACCAGCCTGAGGCTGTGGGGATGAGCGCCTTTCTGACCACCACCATGCCGATGCAAAAGGTCACGATCACGGCCATCGAGGAAGCGGGGCTGCGCGACAAGGTGAAAATCCTTGTCGGCGGCGCCCCGGTCACGCAGGAATTCGCCGAGAAGATCGGCGCCGATGGCTACGCCCCCGACGCCAACTCGACCGTGCGCCTGACCAAGAAGCTGATTGGGCTGACGGCGTAAGCATCGAAGCCGCCTGGCAGGTCTGGCCAGACCTGTCAGGCGGCTTCGTTCATCAACATCTCCCTGGCCTGGACCAGATCCTGCTTCTGCTCTTCGCTCAGGGTGGGATAGGCCAGGTTCAAGTTTCGCATTGCCTCGCCGATGATGCCGGCCACGGCCAGGCGGGTGAACCATTTGCGGTCGGCGGGGATGATGTACCAGGGCGCCCAGGTGGTGCTGGTGTTGCTGAGAACATCTTCGTAAGCGCGCATGTAATCATCCCACAGGGCGCGTTCTTTGACATCGCCCGACGAAAACTTCCAGTTTTTCTCCTCCATGTCGATGCGCTCCAAAAAGCGTTTCTTCTGCTCGTCTTTGGAGACATGGAGGAAGAACTTGAGGACGACCGTGCCGTTGTCCACCAGATAACGCTCGAAATTGTTCATCTCCCGAAAACGGCGCTTCCAGATACCCTTGTCTTTGAGACGAGCGGGCAAGCGCTGGCCGGCGAGGATGGGAGGATGGACGCGCACCACCAGGGTTTCTTCGTAGTAGGAGCGGTTGTGGATGCCGATACGACCGCGTTCGGGCAGGGCTTTGAAATTGCGCCACATGTAGTCGTGATCCATCTCCTCGGGCGAAGGAACCTTGAAGCTGAAGACCTGGGTGCCCTGGGGATTGAGGCCCGACATCACATGCTTGATGATGCCATCCTTCCCGGCGGCGTCCATGGCCTGGAGGATGACGAGGAGCGAATATTGATCCTGGGCGTAAAGCCTGTCCTGGAGCCGCGCCAGCTCGCGCACGCCGTCTTCCAGGGCTTCGGCCGCCTCGGATTTTTCCACGAAGTCGCCCTTGCCGGCAGGGTCGTAATCCTTCAACGAAATCCTCTTGCCGGGTGGGACGCGCAGGGTCGTGCTGTATTCTTGTGGTTTCATATCGATGTCTTCCTGAAGCTGATGGGTGGGGAAGGGAAAGGGGTCGAACGAAGGTATCAGTTCGGGTGCGGCGCCCTTCGAGCGACTTGCGCAGTGCGTCGCACCGCAAAGGTGAACACTTACGAACGAGGTTGTTGCAGCAGCAATCCTACCAGAATTTCGCCAGCAAGCTAATATCGGCCGTCGCCACTTGTCCGGCCGCCACCGTCACCCTGGTTGGCGGCAGCGAAAGATCGTCGAGCAGAGGCGTGAGGGTGTAGTCGCCAGGCAGAAGGCGGGTGGCGCCAAAGAAACCCGTCCCTGAGACGACAATGGGCGGCAACTCGACGCCATCTGCAGCCGTGAGCAGGAGACTGACGCCATCGCCCGGTCGGCCGTCCTCGAAGCTGGCAAAGCCTTTGATCGCACCCAGGGTGGGTTCGGTCTTCCAGGGCATGACGGGGGGCGGGACGAAGGTGGGGAACACCGCCCGCTCGCCCTCGACCAGGGCAGACAAGAAGGCCGCCCGCGGCAGGAGATTCACATTCGTGTTGGCATAGGCATAAAAGCAGTGCCCTTGCGCCCGGCCGCCGTTGGCCGCCGGCGCCCGCACCCGCGTCACCTGGTCGAGGGTGTGATCGATCGAGTTGAGAAAAGCGCCCAGGCCGATGGCCAGATGGCCGTCGGCGTGATGGTCTTTTTCCCAGGCCAGCCAGGCATCGAACCATGCCCGCTGGCGGGCGTCGGCCTCGCGGTCATAGTTCATGGGGATGGCCAGGTCGAGGATGCCCTCGCGCAGCCAGGCGATCCAGTCCTGGAAGACGCTGCCATAGGCGCTGCCGGCCTGCCATTGGGCCGCGGTCGTTGGCCCGTTGCCCCAGGCGATGGCGGCCAGGCTGAGTTTGACGTCCGGCCTTAGCGCCGTCGCCTCCAGATAGATCTGGCGCATGAGCTGCGTCATCTGGTCGCGACGCCAGCCCTGCCAGGCGGGGTCGGTGGCCGCAGGAGTTCCGGCGGCGCCGGTGGCGGCGCGGAAACGAGCCAGGCTGACGGGGTTGTAGCCGAACTGTTGGCCGGGGTAGCGAAAACGGTCGAAGTGGAGGCCATCCACCTGGTAGTGGGCCAGCAGATGGAGGCTGACATCCACCAGGTGTTGGGCGGCGGCGGGATGGCCGGGGTCGATGTGGAGCGTGCCCTCGCTGATCTGGCTGCCATCGGCGGCCAGGGTCAACCAGAGGGCGTCATCGGTGGTGGAGGGGCCGTGGCGGTGATAGATGTGGTGCGGGTCGGCTGGCGGGGCAGCGGCAGCAGCCAGGGGCATGGCCGCCAACCAGGCGTGGACTTCGAGGCCGGCGGCGTGGGCGTGCTCGATCAGGTCGGCCAGGGGATCGAAATCAGGCTGGTCGCGCAGGTCAGGGGCGCGCGGCTCCAGACTGTAGTTGTAGTACGAGTCGGCGCGACGTCGAACCTGGGCGATGATGGCATTGCCGTTGGCCGCCCGCACCTCGGCCACCAGTTGCTCGATCTCCGCCCGCGATTTGATGCCCGGATGAAAGGCATCGACCCAGAAGCCGCGCCATTCCCCGATCATCTCGCGAGTGAGGCCGTGGTCGTCTGTCACATCGAGATTCCAGGAAAGCCAGGGCCGTTGTGGCTGAGCGCGCCCCGTCTCGCGCCCCGCTGAGCTTTATCGCGCTCGCGCTCCACAACATAGCGGGCGCCGGCCTCGGCATAGCGTTTGACTTCTGCCCACTTGATTGGGGTAGCCAAATCGGGCAGGGGTTGCCGTTCGGCGTCATCGAAATAGGCCAGCGCGCGTGCCAAAATTGTCGTGAAGTCGGGGCGATCGGTGTATTTCTGGTCGGCCAGGTCGATCAGCCGTGTCAGCGGGGCAAGCTGTCGCAAGCAAAAGATGTCGACAAAATCCCGTCTCGTCCCTCGATCTTTGATCGCGGCCAGCTTCATCAAGCCGATATCGATGGGCGAAGCTACGGCCAGACCCTTGAGGCTGAGGGGCGGCTCGATGAGCGGATGATGCTGAGAGATGAAACTCACTTCGCTGCCAAACATACGGCTGTAGATCATCCCGTTTCGTTCAGCCGTGATCTCGAACCCGCCCACACCGCTGAGCGCAGCACGGATTTCCTCGCGCTCTGCCTGCTCCAGGTTTGCGGTCGTCGAAAACCAGTCCAGGTCTTGGGACAGGCGATGGCCGATCTGTAGCGCCAACGCCGTGCCGCCGGCCAGATAGAAAGCGCCCATGAACGGGAGACCGGCGAGTGCTTCGAGCGCCTGACGGCAGCCAAGCGTGATCATCTGCCAATGTGGCGTGAAGGTGGTTGACACGGTCACCACCTTTCCGCCTGCGTCTCGAGCGCCCATGCCGGCGCCTCGAATCGCTGGATGTCGAGCACCAGTTTCCAGAGGGCAAAGGAACGCCGCGAAAGGCTGCGAAATCCCCACCTCCGCACCCAATCCCGCACGCCGCGCTCGTGATAGTGGTCGAACAGCCAGTTGACCTGGCTCCAGTCTCCGCGTTCAAGGATCCGTTCCATGATCACATGGCGATGCTTGCGCACATCGATGCCGGCGAAGTTGTATTCCGGGAACAACCAGGCAGTCGATTCCGGCAAAGTTGTCGCCTGGCTTGATTCGTGCGCCATACTCTCCTTGACCTCGCTTCACTCCGTGCAGGTGAATTGAATGTGTGTCATTTTACCATGCCCGCCCCCTGGCGGCAACCGCCCCGGCGCCCCAGTCACCGTGCGAAACACGGCCAAATCAGCGGCCGGGCGGCGCCACGGCCAGGGGTGCGATCTGCTCACCGCCGACGTCGCCGCCATCCAGCCGCAGGCTCAGGCCCACGAAGTTGCTGGAACCGAGTTGGCTCAGCCCCAGCCGAGCCAGGGGGATGGCAAGCTCGACCAGATTGGCGCCCAGACAGTGCGCCACCGGCCCCTGCCCGGCCCAGGAACCATCCACCCGGCGGTGCAAAAAAGCGGCGCTGCCCTGGCCCAGACCCAGGAGATACTCACCGGCCACGGTGCGAAGCTGCAAATCGAGCTGGCGGCCGGCCACGGGCGAGGCCAGTTCGATGCGCACATAAAGCGAGGCATCGTCATTGGCCAGGCGCACGGCCTCGATCTTGCCCCCGGCTTGCTGCATGGCCCCGGTCGAGAGGGTCGGGCGCAACACCTGGGCCGCAGCCCATTGGGCGAATGGATCGGGGTCGGCGTTGAGGCGCGGGCTGAGGAAGGTGGGGCGCTGCGGCGGGCGCTGGTTGAGGCCCTGGATGGGGGTGAGGGCGCCGGGCGGCGGCTCCTGGCCCATGAGACGGTAGGCCGTGGCCAGGTAGTCGAGAAAGGCCTGGTCGAAGAGGGCGTCCTGGTCGCTGGAGTTGCGCCAGGAATACCACCAGAACCAGTCCGAGCCTTCGGCGGCGAAGATGGCATGGCGGACGGCCCGAACCTTTTCTGGGGGTGGGTTGCCAACCAACCAGGCCGCGAAGCTGGCGCGCAGATCGCGCAGCCGGCTCCAGGCTTCGGTGTGTTCGGGGTCGCCGATCCAGGTGCTGAAATCGCCCCGAATCCACGAGCCGGTGGCCAATTGGGGGAGGGTGTCCACGGGCGGGTGGGCGGCCAGATGCTCGGAGACGGTGACGGCGCGCAGGTCGGGGTCGCTCTGCAAGCGGCCATAGAGGGCGTGCAGAAAGACATCGCCGTTGTGCTCGTAGTGCTCCCAGCAGTTCTCGCCATCGAGGATGATGCTGACCAGACCGGGTTGCGGTTGGCGGCGCAGTTGGTGGGCGATGTGTTTGAGACGGACGATCATATCCTCGGCCGCCTGCTCGCCGCCCAGGCTTTTGTAGGTGAAGCCGATGCGGTCGGAGAGATTGTGGTCGCGGAAGACCAGGTCGATGGCGCCCGGCTGGCCATCCCCGGCTTCATCTGGGGGCATGGGGAAACGGTAGGGGCGATAGAGCACATCCGGGCGGTGGATGAAATCGCCGGCGTCGCGGTGGAAGTAGAAGTCGAGGCTGCGGCCGAGGATGGCTTCGTCGGTGGCCAGCCAGCGGATGCCATTCCGGGCCGCCAGCGCCGCCACAGCCGGTGAGACGGAACCTTCGCTGGGCCACATCCCCGCCGGCGCCCGCCCCATCAGTTCGGTGTAAAGGCCAACGCCATCGGCGATTTGGGCGTCGGCGTCGGCGGGGAAACAGAAGGGCGGGGCGGGAAGGGCGACGCCAGGCGAGGGCAGGCGGGCGGCGTCGCTATCTACCAGGAGGGGCAGGATGGGGTGGAAGTAGGGGATGGTGATGATTTCGATCTGCCCGGCCTCTTGCAGACGGCGGTAGGCGGCCAGGACTTCGCCTGCAATCTCGAGATGTCGTTCGATCAGGGCGGCGGCCTCGTCCAGGCTGAAATCCCTGCCCTTGTCCACCAGATGGGCCAGGAAAGGGTCGGTTTCCAACAGGTTGGGGTCGGTCCAGGCCAGGTTGAACCACACGATCAAATCGCGATAGCTCTGCTCGGAGAAATAGTCGGGGTTGAGCAGGGCCAGATGGCGGCGGTCCAGGAGGGCGGCATAGGGCGGGTGGCGCCGGATGATGTTATCCCACTGGATGCTAAAGCAGATGTTGAGCAGGTAACGCTTGTCGTCGGGGCTGAAGTAGGGCTGCCGGGCCAGGATCATCAGGCGATCCTGCAAGCGGCCGGCGGCGTAATCCCGGAGTTGTTCGGCCAACGAGGGGGCCAGGGTGAAGGTGATATGGACGCCCGGAAAACGTTCGACCACCTGGGCCATGTGCAGGTAGTCTTTGCTGGCGTGCAGCCGCACCCAGGGCAGCACGGCGATATCCGAGCCGGGCGGCCGGTAATACGGCTGGTGCATGTGCCAGATGAGGGCGACGTGGAGGGGCATGCGGATTGCGAATTGCGAATTGCGGATTGCGGATTGCGGATTGATCCGTTCCGCAATCCGCAATCCCAAATCCGAAATTGGATTAGGCTTCGGGGCGGAGGTGAGGGAAGAGGATGACCTCGCGGATGTTGTCCTGGCCGGTGAAGAGCATGGTCAGGCGGTCGATGCCCATGCCAAAGCCGCCGGCCGGGGGCATGCCATAGCTGAGGGCATTGACATAGTCCTCGTCCACCGGGTGCGCCTCTTTGTCGCCGGCGGCGAAGTCGCGGCCCTGGTCGATGAAGCGCTGCAACTGATCGAGGGGGTCGTTCAGTTCACTGAAGGCATTGCACAGCTCGAAGCCGCCGGCAAAGCCCTCGAAACGCTCGACCGTATCTGCCGTCCCCGGTTTGCGCTTGGCCAGCGGCGAAACATCCAGGGGATAATCGATCAGAAACGTGGGTTGGATCAGGGTCGGCTCCACGAAATGGCTGAGCAATTTGTCGATCAGCTTGCCGCGCGAGGCGTCGGCGGCGGCGTCGATGCCCCGCGCCCGCATCGCCGCCCGCAGGCCCTCGGCGTCGCGATACAGCTCGTAGTCGATGCCGCTGGCCTCGATGATGGCCTGGCGCAAGGGGATGCGCGGCCAGGGCGGGGTGAAGTCGATGCTGTGCTCGCCCCAGCGGATCGTCCACCCCCCCGTCACCTGCTCGGCCACGAAGCAGAGCATCTCCTCGGTGCGCCGCATGACGCCATGATAGTCGGTGTAGGCTTCGTAGAACTCGAGCTGGGTGAATTCGGGGTTGTGTTTGTAGCTGATGCCTTCGTTGCGGAAATCCCGACCGATCTCGTACACCCGGTCGTAGCCGCCCACCAGCAGTCGCTTGAGGTACAGCTCGAAGCTGATGCGCAGATAGAGGTCCTGGTGCAGGTAGTTGTGATGGGTGACGAAAGGCTCGGCCGCGGCCCCGCCGTAGAGGGGCTGGAGGATGGGGGTCTCGACTTCGAGGAAATCCTGGCCGTCCAGATAGGCGCGCAGGGCGCGCACGATGGCCGCGCGCAGCCGGAAGATATCGCGCCCTTCGGGATTGGCCAGCAGGTCGAGATAGCGTTGGCGCTGGCGGACTTCGGGGTCGCGCAGGCCGCGCCATTTGTCGGGCATGGGCTTCAGGGTTTTGGCCAGCAGCACGATGGCCGCTGCCTGGCAGGTGACTTCGCCCGTGCGGGTGGTGATCATGCCGCCGCTGACGCCGACGATGTCGCCCAAATCCAGGTTCTTCTGGAAGAAGTCATAGCCATCGGCCCCGACCAGGTTCTGTTGCAGCATGATCTGCACCCGGCCGCTGCCGTCCTCGATGTGCGCAAACGCGACCTTGCCCATCACCCGCCGCGAGACCATGCGGCCCGCCAGGTGGACGGGGGGATGCCCGGCCGCCAGTTCGCCCGACTCGTAGGCCGCCAGCGCCTGGGCGATGGTGTGGCTGCGCTGCACCTGAGGCGGATAGGGATCGACGCCGGCCTGGCGCAACCGCTCCAGTTTCTGGCGGCGGGCGATTTCCTGGTCGAGCAGGTCGTGTTCGGAAGGGAGAGGGGGGGGTGAGGTCATGGGTGGGGTTCGAGGATGAAAAAAGCCCGGACCGATCAGGGGGACGACAACGGCATCGGGCCGGGCTTGTGCAATCGCAACGGAGCGGCGGTCAGAAAATCACTCGATGGCGACGATCTCGTATTTCATCTCGCCGCCGGGTGTGTTGACCCTGACGACGGCGCCGGCGCGCTGGCCCATCAGGGCCACGCCGGTGGGTGAGCTGTTGGAGATGCGGCCATGGCTGGGGTCGGCCTCGGCCGAGCCAACGATAGTGTAGGCTTCCTCATCGCCGAACTCGAGGTCGCGGATGCGCACCGTTCGTCCCAGACCGACGACATCGGCCGGGCCATCTTCTTTGTCGATGAAGACGGCGTATTTGATTTTTTCTCGCAGTTCGAGGATGCGGCCTTCGTTCATTCCGGCCTGGTATTTGGCCTCGTCGTAGCCGGCGTTTTCCGACACGTCTCCCTCGGCTTTGGCGGCGGCGATGAAGTTGGCGATTTCGGGCCGGCGGACGCTCTCGCGCCAGTCCAGCTCGTCCTTTACTTTCGCCAACCCCTCGCGGGTGATGTATACGACTTTGTCCTTATCATTGTTATTCATCGACAACTAATCACTTGTAGGGCATGAAAAAGGGCGCGCAGGGCGCCCACGTGGTCTTGCATCCCGCCAACACGACAAAAAAAGAAGAACTGAGGCCGGGGTCTCAGTTCTGTGGGGGCAGGTCGGGTGAGGGCGCATTATAGGGCAGATGGCCGCCGATGGCAAAAAACGGACTTGAACGGAAGCCAAAGTGACTGGGGGTTGGGATGGGCTTGTCGTGGTGGACGTGAAACGTGTTTCGTGTTGCGTGTTTCGTGATCCGTGAGGCGTGAAGCGTGAGGCGTGAAGCGTGAGAAGCCGTCGCCTACTTCCACGGAACACGGAACACGCCTCACCCTTTCGCACGTAGGCGTGCTCACTCCTCACGCAACACGGAACCCGGAACACGGAACACACCTCTTAGCGCCGTAAGAACCGGATACGGCGCGCCATCTTTGGGGTGCTCTACTCCGCCACCCCCTTTCTTTCACGGTCTCGAAGCATGTCACCTCAAGTCCACGGCATCCACCATGTCACCGCCATTGCCGGCGACCCCCAAGAGAATCTGAACTTCTATGTCGGCGTGTTGGGTCTGCGCCTGGTCAAGCGCAGCGTCAACCAGGACGCGCCCGACACCTACCATCTTTTTTACGCCGACGCCGCCGGCACCCCCGGCACCGACCTCACCTTCTTCCCCTGGCCGGCCATGGCCCCCGGGCGCGCGGGCGTCGGTCTGGTGATGGAGGTCGCCTTCGCCATCCCCAGCGGCAGCCTGGCCTATTGGCAGGAGCGGCTGGCGCGTTTGGGGGTGAGCGCCAGCAAGACCGAAACGCGCTTTGGCGAGACCGCGCTCCCGTTCGAGGATCCGCACGGTCTGCGTTTGGCCCTGATCGAGACCAGCGGCGAGCGCCCCTTCGTCGCCTGGCCGCAAAGCCCCGTCCCGGTCGAGCACCAACTACGGGGGATGCACAGCGTGCGGCTGTGGGAGCGGCGGCTGACCCCCACCGAGGCCCTGCTCACCCGGCAGCTTGGCTTCGACTTCCTGGGCGAAGAGGATGGCTGGCGGCGCTACGGCGTGGACGGCGGCGGCCCCGGTAAGCTGGTCGAGCTGAGGGAATTGCCAGGCGAACGGACGGGCGCCTGGGGCGTGGGCGCCGTGCATCACGTGGCCTGGCGCGTGACCGACGAGGCCGAGGAATGGCAGGTGCGCGGGGCCGTGGCTGCCACGGGCCTGCAACCCACCGCGCTCATCGACCGCTTCTGGTTCAAGTCGGTCTATTTCCGCGAGCCAGGCGGGGTGCTCTTCGAGCTGGCCACTGATGGCCCCGGCTTCGACCGCGACGAAAACATGGCCCACCTGGGCGAACAACTTATCCTGCCGCCCTGGCTGGAGCCTCAGCGTCCGGCCATCGAGTCGGGCCTGCCGCCGTTGCACCTCCCCCGTCTGCCGGCCTGACCCGGAATGAAGGTGCGTCGCACCTCGCAGGTGCGACGCACCGAGAACACGCTACTTGTTGAGTTTGGTCTTGGCCGCCTGGGTGATGGCCGGCACCACCTCGAACAGGTCGCCGACGATGCCGTAGTTGGCCACGCTGAACATCGGCGACTCGCTATCCTTGTTGATGGCCACGATCACCTTGCTGGAACCCATCCCGGCCAGGTGCTGCACGGCGCCGCTGATGCCGCAGGCGATATAGACATCGGGCCGCACCACCTTGCCGGTCTGGCCGACCTGGTGTTTGTAGGGGATGAAGCCGGCATCGACGGCCGCGCGCGAGGCGCCGACCGCGCCGCCCAAGACCGCCGCCAGGTCGCCGATCAGCTTGAAGCCTTGGGCCGGGTCCTTGGCCACGCCGCGCCCGCCCGAAACGATGATGCTGGCGTCGGTCAGGCTGACTTCGCCGGTCTCGGCCCGCTCGACCGCTTTGACCTGCACCCTGGCAGACCCCGCCGCCGGGGCCACGGCCACCACCTCGGCCGCGGCGCCAGTGGCGGGGGCGGGAGCAGCCGCGCGCGGGCGCAGGGTGGCGATCTGGGGCTTGCCATCCACGGTCACATCGGCCAGGATATTGCCCGAATAGATGGGCCGCACCCCCACCAGCTTGCCGCCCTCGGCTTTCAGTTCCAGACAGTCGGCGATCATCCCGGCGTTCAGGTCGAAGCCGACCGCCGTCGCCAGGTCGCGACCGTTGCCCGTATGCGAGACCAAGAAGGCCTCGGCGCCGCTCTGGGCCAGCACGGCCTTGACATCGGCGGTAAAGAGGTCGAGATCGAACAGCGCCCGGCTGGCATCGTCGATGACATAGACCCTGACGGCCCCGCGCGACCCTGCCTCGGCCGCCACCCCGGCCACATTCTGGCCGATGACCACCGCCTCGACCTCGCCGCCCAGGCTCAGCGCCTTGCCCAGAGCTTCCCAACTGCTGCCCACGGCCATGCCGTTGTCTGTTTCAACGAATACAAGAGTTTTCATATCATTCTCCGTTTTTGTTGGTTATTGGAGATTGGTTATTGGAGATTGGTTATTGGAGATTCTAATAACCAATTACCAATAACTAATAACTAATTACCAATAACTAATCTCCTGATCAAAGCACTTTCTCGGCCAAGAGGGCGTCGATCAGTGCGGCGGCGGATTCGGCGGGGGAGCCGTTGAGCATCACGACTTTGGCGTCGCGGGCGGGCGGCTTGCGGAAACCGCCGGCGTGAACCACCGGGGCCGGGACGCTGGCGCCCAGGTCGGCGGCCGTCCAGACCGGGATTTCGATTTTGGCGGCCTTGCGGATGTTGATGAAGGTGGGGTAGCGGGGTTCGCCGATCTCTTTGATCACCGAGAGCACGGCCGGGGCGGGGGCTGTGACGGTGTGCCGGGCCTGGCCGACCGCACGTTCGACGGTGATGCTGGTCTCGCTGGCCGAGATCACTTTGGCCACACCGGTCAATACCGGCCAGCCCAGCGCCCGGCCCAGGGCCACCGGCACCGTGCCGCTATTGCCGTCCACCGTGTTTTGCCCGGTAATGGCATAGGTGACGTTGCCCATCTTGTGGATGGCCGCGGCCAAGAGTTTGGCCACGCCCCAGGCATCGGCGGTTTCGTCTTTGACCAGGGTGGCGTCTTTGCAGCCCATCGCCAGGGCGCTGCGCAGCCGCTCGCTGGCATCGTCGCCGCCCACGGTGATGGCGCCGGCCTCACCGCCGTAGTTTTCCATCATCTGGATGCCGCCCTCGAGGGCGTTTTCATCCCAGGGATTGACGACCATCTGCACGCTGAGCTTGCCGCTGGCCGCCTCTTCGGGCTTGACCTTGGGCAGTTCGGCGGTGTCTGGCGTCTGTTTGATACAGATCAGGTATCGCATCGAATGGCTCCTTGTGGGAATTGAATCAAGTTCAAGTGCGACGCACGTTGAACGTGCGTCGCACTTGCAAGCTACAACATTTTCATCCTTCCTGTCCATGATCTAGGTCATGGTTCAGGCTTCGGCCCCCCAGAAATCGGGGTCGTAGGCGGGCAGTTCGCAGCGCAGGGCTTTGTCTTCACGGTAGCCGAGGACGTAATCGGCCTGGATGAGCTGCTGGAGTTCGCGCGTGCCCTCGTAGATCACCGCTCCCTTCGAGTTGCGCAGAAAACGTTCGACATCGTACTCGTCCGAGAAGCCGTAGGCGCCGTGCACCTGGATGGCGTCGGAGGCCGAGTCGAAGCTGGCGTCGGTGCAGAACCATTTGGCCAGGGTGGTCTCGCGCGTGTTCCGCATCCCCTGGTTTTTCATCCATCCCGCCCGGTAGACCAAGAGCTGCCCGGCGTCCGCCCGCTGCACCATGTGCGAGATCATGCGTTTGACCAGCTGGTGCTCGCCGATCTCGACGCCGAAGGTCTTGCGGGCGTGGGCATAGGCGATGGAGGCGTCGAGCGAGGCCCGCGTGAGGCCCAGTGCGCCCGCGGCCACGGTGTAGCGGCCGTTGTCAAGACACGACATGGCGATCTTGAAGCCCTCGCCCTCGAAGCCGAGGCGATGGCTGGCCGGGACGCGCACTTCGTCGCAGTGCACCCAGCCGGTGTTGCCGGCGCGCACGCCCAGTTTGCCGTGGATGGAGCCGGTGGTGACGCCCTTCATGTCGCGCGTGACCATGAAGGCGGAGATGCCCTGGTGGGCGGGTTTGGCGTGCGGGTCGGTCTTGGCGAACCAGAGGAAGTGATCGGCTACATCGGCCAGGCTGATCCAGGTCTTTTCGCCAGAGAGGATGTAATCGTCGCCAT
Organism: Caldilineales bacterium; assembly: GCA_019695115.1. GTDB lineage: Bacteria > Chloroflexota > Anaerolineae > J102 > J102 > SSF26. The sequence continues at coordinate 81,125 of JAIBAP010000012.1, forward strand.
CTTTGCGGGCGGTCGAGCGCAGGGCGACGACGTCGGTGCCGGCGCCCGGTTCGGTCAGGCAGAAGGCGGCGATCTTCTCCCCCCGCGCCTGTGGGGCCAGGAACATCTGCCGTTGTTCTTCGGTGCCCCACTGGAACACGCCCAGCGAATTGAGGCCGTTGTGTACCGAGATGATGACGCGGGCGCTGGTGTCGGCGTACTCCAATTCCTCGGCGACGATGCCCAGGCTGATGTAGTCGAACCCGGCCCCGCCGTAGCGCACCGGCACCGAGATGCCCAGCAGCCCCGCCGCCGCCATCTTGCCCAGGAGCGAACGGTCGAAGACTTGATGGCGGTCGTTTTCCTTGATGTTGGGGAGGATTTCTTTGGCGGCGAAGTCGCGCACCGCCTGGCGCACTTGTTGATGTTCGGGGCTAAAGGCAAAATCCATTTCTCCGCTTCCTTGCGCAGCGAGCATGTGGTTGAAGACAAGGCCATGCGACGGTGCATGACGCGCTGCATTATATCAGTTGTGGTAGAGAAGTAGAGAAGTAGACAAGGGCGAGTGGCAAGTGGCAGGTGGCAGGTGGCAGGTGGCAGGTGGCAGGTGGCAGGTGGCAAGTTGACTGTTGATTGTTGACTGTTGAATGTTGACTGTTCTCGCCCTTATCCACTTGTCTACCTGTCTACTTGTCTACTCCCCCCATCCCTCCAACTCAGCCTTGACCGCGCTGACGAAGGCGTCGGCGCCGGCCCCGTCGAGGATGCGATGGTCGAAGGTGAAGCTGAGGTAGGCGATGGGGCGGATGGCGATGACATCGTCGGCGTCGGGCAACAAGGGATGGCCGCGGCTGATGACCACCGGGGCTTTGTGGATTTTGCCCACGCCCAGGATGCCCGCCTGCGGCTGGTTGATGATCGGTGTGGCCAGAAGGCTGCCGCCGGTGCCGTGGTTGGTGAGGGTGAAGGTGCCGCCCTGGATTTCGTCCGGCGCCAGGTTGCTGCTGCGCCCGCGCTGGGCCAGGTCCTCGACCGCCCGCGCCAGGCCCAGCAGGTTGTACGAGTCGGCGTGCTTGATCACGGGCACGATCAGGCCGTCAGGGATGGCGACGGCGACGCCGACGTGGATGCTCCGGTGGACGACGATGCCCTCCTCGCTCCACGAGCTGTTGGCCAGCGGGTGTTGCTTGAGGCCGGCGACGATGGCGGCAACGAAATAGGGGGTGAAGGTCAGGTTGGCGCCGTCGCGGGCAAAGGCGTCTTTGTGGGCATAGCGATGGCGCACCACGGCAGTCATGTCGCAGTCGAAGACGGTGGTGACGTGCGGCGATGTGCGCTTGGATTGCACCATGTGCTCGGCGATGAGCCGGCGCATGCGGTTGAGGGCGCGGAGGTCGGGGGGTGGGGACGGAGGGACGGAGGGAGGGAGGGACGCAGGGACGGAGGGAGGGAGGGACGCAGGGACGGTGGGAGGGGGAGACGCAGGGAGGGTGGGAGGGAGGGACGCAGGGACGGTGGGAGGGGGAGACGCGGGGACGGTGGGAGGGAGGGACGCAGGGACGGAGGGAGGGAGAGACGGAGGGACGGGGCGGGCGGCGAGGAAGGCGAGGATGTCTTGTTTGCGGATGCGGCCTTTGAGTCCTGTGCCCTGAATCTGACTCAGGTCAAGGCTGTGTTCCGCCGCCAGCCGCGCCACCACCGGGCTGATGAAGCCGAGGTCAGCAGCCTGACCAGGCAACGCCCCGGCGCCACGATCCCAGGCAACGCTCTGATCACCCTCCCCTTCGCCCCCAACTTTCGGCTCGCCACCGCCCTTGTCTACCTGTCTACTTGTTTCCTTGTCTACCTGTCTACTTGTTTCCTCGTCTACTTCCCCAGCCTCGCCAATCACCCCCAACACCGTTCCCGCCGGGACAGTGGCGCCGGCGGGGACGAGGATTTTCAGCAGCAGGCCGCTGGCCGGGCTGGGCAGTTCGGTATCGACTTTGTCGGTGGAGATTTCCAGCAGCGGGGCCAGTTTCTCCACGCGCTGGCCCTCGTCTGCCAGCCAGCGGCTGACGGTGCCTTCGACGACGGTTTCGCCCAGTTTGGGCATGAGGATGTTGGTGGGCATAGGCATACTCTCCTTTATTCCCCCTCACAACACGAATCCGCCAGCAACACCTGCCCCTCCGCCGCCTGGCCGCCGGGCAGCAGGTGCAGGTGCCCGCCATAGGCCGCCAGCAGATTGGCCGGGGTGAGAACCTGGGCCGGGGGGCCAAAGACCACCAACCGGCGGTTGAGCAACATCATACGGTCGAATTGGGCCGCCGCCTGGTCGAGGTCGTGCGTGGCCACCAGCACGGTGATGCCCAGCGCCTTGAGCGCATCCAGCACCTCGAAGATGGCCTGTTGGCTGGGCGCATCCAGCCCGTTCAGCGGCTCGTCCAAAAGCAACAACTCGGCCTCCTGCGCCAGCGCCCGGGCCAGAAACACACGCTGCTGCTGTCCGCCCGAAAGCTCGCCGATGCGCCGCCGCGAAAGCTCCTGCATCCGCACACGCTCCAGCGCAGCCTCCACCACCTGCCAGTCTCGCTGGCGCGGCCAGCGGAACAGCCCGATCTTGCCGCTGCGCCCCATCATCACCACATCCGCCACCGTCACCGGAAAGCTCCAATCCACCTGGCTACGCTGTGGCACATAGGCCACACACAGATGCTCACCCGGCGGCTGCCCGAAGATACGCAGCGACCCGGCGGTGGGCCGCAACAGCCCGGCGATCACCTTGAACAGCGTGCTCTTGCCGGCGCCGTTCGGCCCCACCACCGCCACGCGCTCGCCCCGCCCCAGCTCGAAGCTGACCCCATCCAGCGCCACGACGCCATCGTAGCGCACGCTGACGCCGTCCAGAACCAGCGAGGGGGAGCCGGAGAGGTGCGAGGCGGCCGAGTAGCGGAGATGGTGGAGAGTTTGCATGGGAAGGGTGCGCGGATGAACGCGGAGCGATGTAGAAGATAGGTGGGACACGGATTCAACGGATGAACACGGATCAAATTCGTATGATCCGTGATCATCCGCCTTGATCTGTGTCCGAACCTAAGCCGATTGGCAGTCCGGGCACAGGCCGTAGGCTTCGAGCAGGTGGCCGTGGATGCGGAAACCGGTGCGGGCCTCCAATTCGGGGATCAGTGGCGTCAGGCCGCAGGTGTCGAACTCGAACGAACGCTGGCAGCGGGAACAAACCAGGTGGTGGTGCGCGCCGGTGGGCGTCAGTGTGTAGCGCACGACGGGGCCGCCGAGGGTGGCCGCCTGGCAGATGCCCAACCGCGTCAACAAATCCAGCGTGCGATAAACCGAAGCCCGGCTGATCTCGGGCGCTTGCGCCTGCACCGCCTCCACCACCTCCGGCGCGGTCAGGTGGGCGCGAGCGGCCAGGGCCTCGACGACGGCGCGGCGGGCAGGCGTCAGGCGCGAATCGGCCCCACGCAGGGCTTGGAGGGCAAGGTCAGAAGGTTGGGACACGGGAGCGGCCGGGGATAGATGAGATTTCGTCTCAATTGTAGGTCAGAAGGAGCGAAGCGGCAAGGCAAACGATCCGGCTACCCGTCGCCGGCAGTTACGGCCTCCCTGCGTCCTTCGACTCCACCACACCGTAATAGACATCCAAACCCTCCAGCATCTGCTTATGCCAGGACTCGAAAGCCTGTTCCTCCTTCTTGACACGGACGACATCCAGACGTCGGAAAATCTCTGCTTGCACCCCGCGCGGATTGGCCACGAACGAAAAAGTGAAACCTTCGTCCGTAGCGGCGGTGCGGATGATGACATCACCGAAATTCAGGATATTGGCCACAATGCCCTCCTGCTTGAGGTTGACGCTCTGAATACGTTCCAGGGGACTCTCGCGTTTGTTGCGAAAGATGAGCAGTGGCGTCGCTTCGATATCGATAATCCTGTCCTCGGTCAGAACATAGATGTCGTTGTGGTAATCGGCATACTGATAGATCAGCCAACCAAGACAAAGGATCGCCAAAAACAACATCGGCGCAAATAGCTCGATCTTGCGCAGGCCAATGTCTTGAAAAGTTCCGTTGACGTCAAGCAGCATCAGGAAGACAAATATGAGTAGCAAAAGCAAAGGCACCGCGACGTGCTGTAAGAGATACAGCCAGTGTTTGCGCCATGTAATCGAGGTGGCGGCCGGTTTGGCGGCGCCGGCAGCTCGAGAGCGCCAACGCTGCGGCGCCAAACGCCGTAGTGCTTGCAGGAAGCGGCTGCTCATGCGTGGCGAGGGGACGTTTTCCCCCAACGCCCGCCGGCGGTCTGACGCCAAAATGGCCAGGCGCAGTTCACGCATCACTTTGGTGCGCATCCATTCCCGGCGCTGGCCGAGCTTCTGCGTTTTTGCTCCTGTCTGTTGAGTCAGAATAAGTTGCCGCACGAAATCGGGCCGTGGCGTTTGCGCAAAGACCATTGAGCTTTCTTTGACGGCGGCCCGGATATCGACATTGCCGAAACCGAAGATACCACCCCAAAATCCTTGTTTCGAGTTCACATCTTCGATACTACGGGTCGAGACTTCGTATTGCGTAAAGTACAGCCACCAGAAGCGATCTCGGCGGATAACCCGATCTCGTGTCACAACATACATATCATCATAATAGTCGTTGATAATCAGATAAGACAATACGACAACGATCAACCACATAAGGGATTTAGCTACTAGGCCGATCTCGTCGCCGAAGAAAAGAGTTAAGATCACTGCCGGCAACGCCAGCAGGAGAACGATGACGATCCGAAGAAGCAGCCAGAGCACATGCTTGCGCCCATACCAGATCAGTTGTTCGCCTTCCCCCAACCAGGGAAAGCGACGAACAGGGCCTTGCAGTTGTTTGAACTTCTGACGCAAAGCCATTCTGCCATGCCAAAGATCGGGCTTTTCGGCAAAGGCATATCCGAGATCTCGGCGATCGAGCAGGACGCAGGCCGCGCCGGCGATCGTCTTGGTGCTCGTGGCGCGCACGTTCATTTCTCTGGGACTTCCTTCCAGCAGGCCGGTGGCGCCATACCAGTCGTCATCGTCAGCCTTGAGATAGCCACGGGGCCTCACCCGTCCCTGGCCATCCATCCCCGTCACCACCGCTTCTCCCTCCTGCAGATAGACGACGCTGTAGCCAATATCCCCTTGCGTGGTGATGTCTTGACCTGCCGGCGTATATTCCCACGATAGGAACTGGGCGAGATGCCGAAAGTGATCTTCGCCCATCTTCTCACCTTTGGTCGAATGGAATCTGGCGTCATCGAAGATGTCGTGGGCGATTTTCACCATATCGATAGGTTGCTGAATCATCCCCTTGAACCGTGGAAAGGCACTGGCCAGGTTCTGGACGTGTTCGGCGCCGAGAAAGAAGGTGCTGGTGCGCACGTGCGCTGTGGCGCCGGAGGCGAGGCAGCTGCTCGTCGGCGCCATCCCTGGCGAAATGATGAAATTGCCTGCCGTGAGCCGCCAATTCGGCCTTGTCATTGCCGCCGGGCCGGTGATGCCAAGCTGTCCCCAATGGATGCCCCACAACCCGGATTTCGCGTCCAGCGGCAACTTGTGTCCGGCGTCGAAGGTCGTTTCCTCGATCACCTGGGTCATGAGTCGAAGTTCGTCATCGTGCAGGTCGCTGAACACAGGGATGCGACGCAAGCGCCGAGCGCATTCTTCGTGCAACATCGTCTCGAAATAGTCTTTGCTGCGGTCGAGCAGAATCCGCACGCCGGCAGGAGTGATGGCGAGCGCCTCGGTGTTGGCGTCAGCCGTTGCCGTCGATGGATTGACGCCCATGAACATCCCGTATTGCCCCACCGCCATGCCCGGCCCCACTTTGCGCCTGAACCACTGCGTCTTATCTCGTTCGGCGGTCTCGATCACCATGCCGTTGATGACCCAAAACATGCTGCCGGGCTGCTCGCCCTGTGTGAAGAGCGTCTCCTTGGCTTTGAAAGGGACGACCGACATCTCCAGCGCCAGCGCCAGCTGCGATTGGTCATCGAAATTCTTGGCCCACGGATTGAACTTGAGAAAACTTTGCCAGATGGTCGGAGCAGCCATAGGACGACATCCCTCACTTGACATCACGGCGGGGAATCAGCAGGGTTTGCGCTCAAATCTCCTTGTACACCTTTGCCAAACTCTCCCCATACACATCCATCTGCCAGGAACAGAACCAGCCGAAGGGGGTCAGTTCCACCTGGTAGCCGGTGGCGCGCAGCCGCTCGGCCAGGTCGAGCAGCAGCGTCTGGGCAAAGTCGGGGTCGGCGTTCTCACCGCCCAAATGGGTGAAGGTGTGGAGGACGATGGTGGCGAGCGAGCGTTTGTTCGCCAGCCACTTCAGATGTTTCAGGCTCTGGCGAAAGGCGCTGTCGCGTTGGGCCTCGTCCCGCCTCTCGACATGGATGAAGGCGACCACGGCCTCGGTCACGGCCCCAGGCTGGGCCGGAGGCGCGTCGGCAAGCGTCTGGCTGTGGGGCTGCCAGGCAAACGAACGGGCCAGGAAAGTGAGCAGACGCATGGGTGGGTGTCGGGTTCCGGGCGCCAGGTTCCGGGTCAGGCGTTGACCGTTGATTGTTGACTGTTGATTGTTGACTGTTGACTGTTGCTTGTTCTCGCCCTCTCTGCCCTGATTATACACGCTGTGCTATCATCCCACCATGCCAGAACCCGCTTACGGCGCCGATCCCGGCCGCTATCAGTACATCCCGCGCGTCCTCGTCCTCGTCGCCGATGGCGACCGGGTGCTGCTCATCCGCCGGGGCCAGCACAAACGCCTGTGGCCGGGCAAATTCAATGCGCCCGGCGGCCATGTCGAGGCCGGCGAGGACCCCTACGCGGCGGCGCTGCGCGAGCTGGCCGAGGAGACAGGGCTGAGGTCGGGGCCGATGCAACTGGCCGGGCTTATTGTCGATGTCACCGGGCTGCCGCAGCTCGATATCCTTGTCTTCGTCTACCGGGCCGAGGTGCAGGGCGATGCCACCCTGCGGGCCGGGCCGGAGGGCGAGCCGATGTGGGTGGGGCGGGGCGAGATGGCCGGCCTGGATCTGCTCCCCGACCTGCCGCACCTCCTGGCCCTGACGCTGGACCAGCCCCGGTTCTTCTATCTCTACAAGACGCCCGCAGCCGGCGGCGGTGAACACACGGAAACGCGACTTGTGTAGAGAACAGGCGCGGGGCGTCGAACCCAGGTCGCTTTCGGCCTAACCTGTTCTAGATCATATGCAAGGGGTCGGGGTGAGGGCATAATGGGGGGTGGCTGCTGCTTGCCGCCCTACCTTGCCGTTCAATCCCTTGTCATCGGAGTTCACCCACTATGGACATCAGCCTACCCAGGGAGCGCCGCCCCGACGAATACCGCGCTGCCCTGGCGCCCGCCGGCGTCGAGACCCTGGTCAAAGCCGGCCATCGTCTTTTCGTCGAGCACAACGCCGGCCAGGGCGCTGGTTTCTCGGACGAGGATTATAGCGGGGCCGGTGCTCGCATCGTCTACAGCCAGGAGGAAGCCTACGGTCGCGGCCAACTGGTGGCCAAAGTGGCCCGGCCCACGGTCGAGGAACTACAGCTGATGCACGGCGACCAGATCCTGGTCGGGTTCCTGCACCTGGCGGCGGGGCGCCGCGACAAGGTGGACATCCTGCGCGCCCGCAATGTCTGCGCCATCGGCTGGGAGACGGTGGAGCGCGACGACGGCTGCCTGACCGTCCTGCAGAGCATCAGCGCCATCGCCGGCCGCTTGATGCCGCAGATCGTCGGTCGCTATCTGCAAAGCAACGAAGGCGGTCGCGGCGTCATCCTCAGCGGCACCTACTCGGTCCCGCCGGCCGAGGTGGTCATCCTGGGCGCGGGCACTTTCGGCACCGAGGCGGCGCTGGCGCTGGCCGGCAACCGGGCCTCGGTCTATGTGCTCGATGTCAACACCGACGCCCTCATCCGCTGCCATCGCCGGCTGGAAGGTCGTGGCATCACCATGGCCATGACCGATGCCAACCTGCGCAAAGTCGTAGGTTTTGCCGACGCTATCATCGGCGCCGTCCTTGTACCTGGACAACGGGCGCCGGTGATCCTGCGCCGCGAACATCTGCGCATGATGCGCCGGCGCTGCCTCTTTGTCGATGCCAGCATCGACCAGGGCGGCTGCGCCGAGACCAGCCGTCCCACTACGCACAGCAACCCCACTTACACCGAAGAGGGCATCATCCACTATTGCGTGCCCAACATCACCAGCCTGGTCGGGCGGACGGCCACCCACGCCCTCTCCTACGCCACCGTCCCCTACCTGCTGGCCCTGGCCAATCTGGGATTGGAGCGGGCGCTGGCAACCTATGGCGAACTGGGGCGCGGGGTCAACGTGCGCGAGGGGCAGATCGTCCATCCCGGTCTCAGCGGCGCCACACGGTCGGAGGCAGGACGATGAGCGCCTGGACACGCATCTACGAATCGAAAATCACCACCGCCGACCGGGCCGCGGCTGCCGTGCCCAATGGCGCCAGCATCTTCCTCACCGGCAACTGCTCGGTGCCCCGACAACTGCTGCGGGCGCTGGTCGATCGTGCTCGCGCCGACCAGGTCGAAGCCTTGCGCATCCACCAGGTGCTGACCATCGGCGACGCCGATTATGTCTCGCCCGACCTCGAAGGCAAGATGCGGGTGAACACCATGTTCGTCAGCCCCAACGTTCGCCAGGCCGTGAACGAAGGCCGGGCCGACTTCACGCCGGTCTTCCTGAGCGAGATCCCCGGTCTGTTCAAGCGCGGGATCGTGCCCCTGGACATCGCCTTCGTCCACCTTTCCCCGCCCGATGAACACGGGTTCTGTTCCTATGGCATCGAAGTAGGCCTGACCAAGCCCGCCGCCGAGTCGGCGGCGATGGTCATCGCCGAGGTCAACGACCGCATGCCGCGCACCCTGGGGGATAGCTTCATCCATGTCTCCAAACTCACCCATGTGGTGCAGGTGGATTATCCCCTGGTCGAGCTGCCGCAGGGCGAGCCGGGGGAGATGGAAAAGGCCATCGGCATGCACGTGGCCGAGTTGGTGCCCGATGGCGCCACCATGCAGTTGGGCATCGGCGCCATTCCCGACGGGGTGCTCTACTTCCTGCGCGACAAACGGCATCTAGGCATTCATACCGAGCTTTTCTCGGACGGTGTGGTCGACCTGGTGGAGCGCGGGGTGGTGACGAACGAACGCAAGTCAGTCCATCGCGGCAAGATCATCTGCGGCTTCATCCTGGGGTCAGAACGCCTGTACCGCTTTGTCCACGACAACGCCATGGTCGAGTTTCACCCCCAGGATTATGTCAACGACCCCTTCGTCATCGCCCAGAACGACGCCATGGTCTCGATCAACTCGGCTATCGAGGTCGATCTAACCGGGCAAGTGTGCGCCGACTCGATGGGCCATTATTTCTACAGCGGCGTCGGCGGCCAGCTCGATTTCGTGCGCGGGGCCTCGCGCAGCAAAGGCGGACGCCCCATCATCGCCCTCCCCTCCACCGCCAAGGACGGCGCCATCTCGCGCATCGTCCCGGCCCTGAAGCCCGGCGCCGGCGTGGTGACGACGCGCAACGATGTCCACTACGTCGTCACCGAATATGGCGTCGCCGATCTCTACGGCAAGAGCATCCGCCAGCGCGTCGAAGCCCTGATCGCCATCGCCCACCCCAATTTCCGCGCCGACTTGCGCCACCGGGCGCGCGAACTGCACTATCTCTGAGTTCACCGCCCTGGTTTCAGTTCAGACTCGCCAACACATCCTCCGGCGTCAGCAGGCGGGGGTCGCGGAAGAGTTTGTTCACCTGGCTGGCGAAGACCATCGATTCGGCCATGACGCGGCGGGCGGGACCATCGACCACGATCTGCCCCTCGGCCATCAGCGCCACCCGGTCGGCGGCGGCGGCGGCCAGTTCGACATCGTGCGTGGCCATGATCACGGTCTTGCCCTCGGCCCGCAGGGCTTGCAGCAGGGCGGCCAGGTTGTGCTTCTGGATGTAGTCGAGGCCGCGGGTGGGTTCGTCCAGCAAGATGAGGTCGGGGCCGGAGACGAGGACGGCGGCCAGGGCCAGGCGCTGTTTTTCGCCTACCGAAAGGTCGCGCGGGTGGCAGCCGGCCAGATGGTCGATGCCCAGCCGGGCCAGCAGGGCCAGGTCGGCGGCCGGGTCGGGTGGGAGGCGGTGGGCGCGGCGGCTGTAGGCCAGCTCGCCGGCTGAGGTCTCGGCAAAGAGCAGGCGGTCGGGGTTCTGAGGGACGTAGGCGACGCGGGAAGCCAGGATTTCGGTGGGGACGCGGGCGGCATCCTGGCCCAAGACGCTCACACCACCCTGCGCTGGCTTCAGTAGCCCCACCAGGTGTTTGAGCAGGGTGCTCTTGCCGCTGCCGTTGCGCCCCATGACCGCCAGGAACTCGCCGGGCGCGACCTTCAGGCTGACCCCGCGCAGGGCTTCGACGCCGTTGGCATAGCGATGCCACAGCCGGTCGACAAGTACGGCCGGAGGGCGACCGTTGGCCGCTGGCGTTGGGGGCAGGGCGGGCGGATGCAGGCGGTCTTTCAGGGCCAGGGCGAAGCGGCGGCCGTCTTTGATCGTCAAGGGCAGGGGGTCCCAGGCCAGGGCTTTGCCCAGGGCGATGAGCGGCGGGGTGAGGGGCGCCTGGCCGAGCACCTCAGCCGGCCGGCCGAGCACGGGCGGGCGGCCATCTCCCGGCCAATAGAGGATGTAGTCGGCGTATTGCACCACTCGCTCCAGCCGGTGTTCGGAGAGGACGACGGTGATGCCCAGGTCTTCGTTGAGTTGCCGCAAGGCCAGGAGGACTTCTTCGGCGGCCTGGGGGTCGAGCTGGGAGGTCGGCTCGTCGAGGACGAGGAGCTGGGGGTGCAGGGTGAGCACCGAGGCGATGGCCACCCGTTGTTTCTCGCCGCCCGATAGGCTGCTGACCGGGCGGGCGCGCAGATGGGCGATGCGCAGCTGGTCGAGCACCTCTTCCACGCGCTTGCGCATCACATCCTGCGGCAAGGCCCAGTTTTCGAGCGAAAAGGCCAGTTCGTCCTCGACCCTATCCACCACAAAGCCGGCGTCGGGGTCCTGGAAGACCATCCCCACCAGGTCGGACATGCCTTTGGGGGCCAGCGCCACCGGGTCGCGGCCATCCACCCGCACGGTTCCGCTCACCCGGCCGCCGTAGAAGTGCGGCGTCAGGCCGTTGAGGCTGCGCAGGAAGGTGGATTTGCCGGCGCCCGATGGCCCGATCACCAGGACGAAGGCGCCCTGTGGTAGCCGCAACGAGACGTCGGACAGGGTAGGGGCGGGCGCGCCGGTGTACTGGAAGCTGAAGTGGTCGAGGGTGATCATGAGGAGAGACGCAGGGAGGGAGAGAGGGACGCAGGGAGGGAGAGAGGGACGCAGGGAGGGAGAAGGCGTCAGGGGGTGGGTTGGGGCTGGGGGGCGGGGAAGAGGAGGGCGGGGGCCAGGAGGAGGGCGGGGATCAGACCGAGGAGAGGATTGAAAGGCGGGAGGAGGGGGTAGGGCGGGTAGGGATAGTAGAAAAGGGCGCGAGGGAAAAAGAGGCTGGTGACCAGGTATCCGGCCAGAGCCAGAAGGCTGGCGGCCATCACCACTGTATCGGTTCGCCGCCAGAGCCAGCGACGATAGCGGCTGCGGGGGAGGCGCTGGCCCTGCCGCCACAAGAGGAGGACGAGGAGGAGGCTGCCCACCAGGATGAGCACCAGGCCCGGCCAGGCTGCTTCGGCGAGGAAGGAGCGGAGCAGCAGCCCGGCCAGCAGCAGGATCAACCCCGCCAGGATGCCTGCCCCCGCCCACTGCCGCCGGCGGGATGATTCCGCCCGGCCGACGTGGCCGAAGCCGCGCGCTTCCATCGATTCGGCCAGCTGGATGGCGCGGTCGAGGCCGATGCCGAGGAGGGAGACGAAGAGGGGTTGCATGTCGGCCAGGCCGCGGGTGCGGTGGCCGCGCAGCCGTTGGGCCTGGCGCAGTTCGCCCCAGGCCGCCACCGTTTCGGGGATGAAGGAGACGGCGATGGTGAGGGCGACGCCGGCCGGCAGGGCAAAGGCGGGGGTCAGGCGCAGGAGGGTGTGGGGGCCGACGGCGCTGTTGAAGGCGCTGAAGGCCAGGATCATGACCAGAAAGCCGAGGGCGCTGGTCAGGCCGTAGAGGATGGCTTCGAGGGTGATGGGGCCGCCGATGAGGGGCCAGGAGGCGGGCAGGCTGACGAGGCTGTAGTCGCCGGTGTGGGAAGTGAGGGCGTTGAAGGCGACGGTGAAGAGGCCGAGGAACAGGGCCAGACGGACGACCGGTTTCCAGACGGCGGGGCGGGTGTCGGTGAGGGCGGCGGTCCCGCCGGCAGGCTGGCGACGGACGAGGACGGCGAAGACGAAGCCGATGCTGACGACGGCGACCAGCAGATAGAGCGGGTTGCGGGTGAGCAGGCCGATGCCGAACGCCGCCGCCAACCAACTGATCCAGGCATAGGGGTGGTAGCCGACCGTCATCGCTCAACCGGGCCGTTGCCGCAGGAGCGCCCAGGCGCCGGCAGCGATGACTGCGGCCAGCACCAGGACGAAGGCGCCGATAGTGACGAAGAGCCGCGCCGGGTTGGCCGCCGGGAGCCGGGCCGGCGCGGGGGTGAAGACGGGCACCGGTCTGGCCACCTGGCCGCCTTCGGCGGGGGGCGTGATCAGTGTGACCAGGACGGCTGTGGCGGTCGCGTCCGCCAGGCCCGGCAGGGGTGTGAGGGTGGCGCTGGTCGCGACTGTGGGCGAGGTCGAGGTTCCTGCTGCGGTTGGGGTGGGCGTTTCGCCAAACGCCGGTGTGGTTGTGGCCGCGGCGGGGAGCACCTCGAGATAGACGGAGGCGCGCTGCTGGTTGGCGCCCTGGACCGCCCGCAGGTTGTAGAGGGTGTCGGCGCTTGGGCAGACGCTAAGGGCCGAGGCCAGGGCCACGCTCTGTTCGGGCTGGTCGCCGGTTTGCAGGAAGGCGGCGGCGGCGCCTTCGACGCGCCAACGCAGGGTGGCGCACTGGCCGGCGGTGATGCTTTCCGGCTCGACGAACAGGCTGGCGGTGATGGCGGGGGAGGTGGCGCCAGGGACAGGTGTGGCCGTGGGGACGGGCGTGGAACTGGGCCTGAGCGTGGGCGAAGGGGTGGAGGTGAAGAGGGGGGTGGGGGTGAAGGAGGGTGTGGGGGTGGCCGTCAGGCTGCCGGTGGGGGTGGGTGTGGGGGTAAGGGTGGGGGTGGGGCTGAGGGTGACGCTGCCCGTGGCGGTGGCTGTGGGCGAGGGCGTCGGCGTGGCCAGCGGCGTGGCCGTGCGGGTGGGGGTGGCCGTCGGTGGGGGGGTGATGGTGGGGGTGGGCGTGCCGCCGGGGAAGCAGATCTGCTCGAAGCTGAGCGCGGGCGGCTGTACGCCCGAATCGTTGATCGTCCCCAGCCCGTAGCCCCAGCCATCGACCATGCCGTTGCGGATCGTCGAGCCAGAGGCCCCGTAGTCGGCATAGACCCAGGCGCCGTTCTGGAGATGGTGGTAGGCCCAGTAGTTGCAGTTGCCCGCCCTTCTGCATTCGCAGAAACAGTCGTCGATGGGATAATCGCAGCCACTGGCGCGGTAGGCGTCGCCGATCTTGCAGACGGCGGCCCCGTAGTGCGAGTCGCCCTGCGTGATGAAACTCAATCCCGAACGCTGCAGCAGTTCATAGCCGCTGATGCTCTGCTCGTCGAAAGAAACGCAGACGCCTACCGCATCGCCGTTGCCGAATTGCACGACCAGGCCGGCCCGGTTCGGCCCCTGGGCCGCGCCCGGCCGTCCGGCCAGGGCGACGAGCAGCAGGAGTCCGAGGAGAAGAAAAAGCAAGCGGCGAGGCATGGGCGGCGCGACCTATCGGGTGGAGCGGCGGCGGGCATAGGCGGCCAGGCCGGCCAGGCCGCTGCCCAACAGCAGCAGGGTGGCCGGCTCAGGGACTTCGGCCGGCGGGGGCGGCGTTTCCCGCTCGATCTGATCGAAGGTCTTGACCGGGGGATAGACGGTGGGGTTGAAGTTGGCGTCGAAGCCCGACCAGGCGAAACCCTCGACCGCGCGATCGCCCGGCTTGTAGTCGCCGACGCCGGTTTGGGCGATCTCCCAGGCGTTGCCGCTCAGATGGAAATAGGCCCAGTAGTGGGCGGGGTCGGCGAAGCAATCGGCGGTCGTGGCCGGGTTGCCGACGCCGTCGATATTGCACAGGCCCGGCCCCCAGGGGAATTGCGCCAGCCCCACCGGAATGACGGCGGCATCGAGCACCTGGGCGGCGGTGGCGTCGGCGGGCACGGTGACGATCTCGGTATAGGTGCGGGCCGGGAACTGAATGACCAGGGCCACACGCTTGCTTGCCGCCTGGGCAAAGGCGCTGGCCGTGAGCAGAAGGACACTGAAAACCACGAGAACGATAGTAAACAACGATCGACGATGCATTGACGGCTCCTTTTGATGAATGTTGCGTGTTACGTGTTACGTGTTACGTGTTACGTGTTACTTCACATATGACTACTGATTACTGATCACTGATCACTGATTACCGATTACCGATTACTGCCCACTGATCCGCGGCAAGAACACGCCAAACTGAGTGGTGAAATCCCCCGGATACGGGTGGAGCAGGGCGGGGAGGGCGTCGAGCGTGGCCAGCAGACGGCTTTCTTCGGCGCCGGGGCGATAGATGAAAGCGCCGCCGGCTGCCTGCAAGCCCAGCAGCACCTGAACCGGCGACTGTCCCTGTGGCTGAAAACGGGGGCCTTCGGGGTCCCATCCGGCCGCCAGGATGCCCTCGATGGCCAGGGCGGTCGAGTTGCTGTTGGTGGGGCCATCCCCCAGACCCCAGCCGCCATCGCCATGTTGGCGCGGCGCCAGATAGTTCAGGCCGGCGCTGTAGCTCGGATGATAGAGGGGCAGGCCCAGCCCGCGCAGCACTTGCAGGGTGCGGACGGTGGTGTCCAGGTCGGAGGGCGTGCTGAAGCCTTGCTCAGGGTGTGGTTCGACCCCCCAGCCCCAGCCGCCATCGGGCCGTTGTTGGGCGAGGATGGCCGGGAGCACACCGGCAGGGAGGGGGCGGCCGGCCTCGAGCAGGGCGAGGATGGCAAGGTCCTGGCGGAAGAAGAAATCGGCGTCGTACAGGCCCAGGTCGGGCAGGTAGCGGGCTTCGAGTTCGGCGATGAGGTCGAGGCCGCCGAACTGGCGGGGATCGGCGCCGGCGGCGACGACCGCCCGCAGCACCTTGCCCAGGCGTCCGGCATCGCGCCGCGCCAGATAGAGCGGCGCATCGGCCTCGCAGACCGCCAGCAGGCTGCGCCCACCCCGCGTCCAGGCCGGCCCGGCCGGGTTCTGCCCCGCCAGCGCCGCCACCCAGGCGACATCGCACGAAGCCCCCACGCCGCCAATGCCCCCCTCGGCCTGTTGTTGCGTCTGCAGCCAGCCAAGCGCCGATGCGACTGCCAGCTGGCGGGCCGGCCAGTCGCCGGCCAGGGTCAGCGGCAGACGAGCCGGCGCATCGCCCACGCTGGCGGGGCGGAGCAAGATCGTAAGAACGAAGAAAAGGAGGAGGAATCGCATCGATTTGCCCATTCCCTGCTACGCCTGATCGGCGCCGGGCAACCGGGAAAGGCGAGGGCAAGGGACGAAAAAACCCCTCACCATCGCTGGCGAGGGGTAAGGGTATCGATGACGATACCGGTGGCCCTGTCCGCGCAGGTGTCCGAGCTATCGCATCGCCGGGTTTTCTGGCTTGGGCCGAATGGCCCCAACAGTTGCGGGACAGCGCCGGATTGATTGAAGCTGGTCTGCCAGGGCAGAGGCTCCACACCGGACTTCCCCCGGCCATCTCCGGTCGAGATGGAAGGATGCGATCAGGCAAAGGTGGTATGGAAATGTGGAGGGGAGCATACGGCAGAGCGAGGAATCTGTCAAATGAGACCGCGGCGTTGCGAGACAACGGCGACGGGCGCGCTCAACCACGGCCCGGCCAGCCGTCAGAGGGGCTGCGGTCCGACAGGGGCGGCGGCCAACGGCAGGTTCGCGGCCCGGCCCGCCGGCCTAAGGACTCGTCGCCAGCGTTACTCCATCCCGGTCGTTGTGTGCTATAATGGGGCTTATGCCACAAGCCTCTGCAGCCGCCAGCAAGCCGCTTGGCGTCATCGATGCCCTCCAGCGCGGGTTCAATCTCATCAATCGCCACCTCTGGCTCCTGCTGCCGCCGTTGGTGGTGGACATCTTTCTTTGGCGCGGTCCCAGGTTGTCGATCGCACCGCTGATCGACCGCCAATTCGACCTGCTGATGCAACAAGCGGCCTCGGCGACCTCGATGCCGGCCGAAGCCACCGCCATGATCGAAGGCTTGCGCCAGTCGTTGGTGAGCTTCAACCTCTTCTCCTTGCTGGCCGGCGTCATCACCGGTTTGCCGTCCTATCTTGCGCGGCTCGACGCCGCCGCCAGTCTGGGCGAGGGCGGGAGGGTGGCGCTGGTGGCAGATGCGCAGCCGGCGCTGCTCTATGCCGCGGCGCTGGTCCCGATCGGCCTGCTTATTGGCAGCCTGTGGCTGGCCCTGATCGTGCGCTCGTTGAGCGCCGAAACAGACGAAGCCGCGTCGAGCGGTCGCAAGACTACGCCGGCAGTCGCAGCCGAAAACGTCGGGGCCGAACGGCTTAGTTGGGGTCAGACGCTGCGGCGGATAGGCTGGGCCTGGCTCAACCTGGGTCTCTATCTGGCGGCGCTGTTTGCGGCCACCTTTGTGGCTTTCTTTTTGTTCGTCATCGTCATGGCCCTGCTGGTGGCGGTGGCGGGAGCCAATGGCGTCGCTCTGGCCAGCGTGGCCTGGCTGATCTTCGTCTGGGCGGTGCTGTGGGTTGGCATCGGCCTCAGTTTCGTCGTCAGCGCGATTGTGTTGGATGGCGTCAATGTGGCGCGGGCCGCCTGGCGCAGCTTCAACGTCGTCGGGCGCAATCTCACCGCCACGATCGGCCTCCTCCTTCTTTCTTTCGTCCTGACCGAAGGTTTCGCCCGCATCTGGCTGCTGTTGAGCGGCAACAGCTGGGGCGTGCCCATCGGCATGGTCGGCTATGCCTACATCGGCGCCGCCCTCACCGCCGCCACCCTGTTCTTCTACCGCGCCCGCTACCAGCACTGGCAACGGGCCCGCTCGGCTGTGACCACTGCCCGGAGACAGGGAGCGGACGAATTCCCAACCCAGCAACAATAGGCGCCATGACCACTTACCAAATCGATGCCCTTTCCGTCGGGCAGGTCATGCGCGATGCTGCCGTCTTCGACCCCAAGCGATGGGCGCTAGACGCAAGGCTGGCCGATTCTCTGCCCCAGGCGGTGGTCGATCTGTTCCGGTTGCTGGACGAGCGGCGGATCGAGTACGTGCTGGTGGGCGGCATCGCCATGTTGCAGTATATCGAGGGTCGCAATACCCAGGATATCGATTTGGTGATGGCGCTGGCTTCGCTCAAGCGCCTGCCAGAGATTGCGGTCGAGCGCCAGGATGCCGATTTCGCTCGTGGCCGCTTCGGTACTCTGCGCATCGACATCCTGCTGACCCGCAACCAGTTGTTTCGCAAGGTGCAGCGCCGTTTTGCGGCGCGGCGCCGCTTTGCCGAACAAGACATCCCCTGCGCCACGGTCGAGGGCTTGTTGCTGCTCAAACTCTATGCGTTGCCCTCGCTCTACCGTCAGGGCCAGTTCACGCGTGTGAGCATCTACGAGACCGATATCGCCACCCTTATGCACGACTACCGCCCGGATACAGAATCCATCCTGAGCGAATTAGCCGACCATCTGCCGGCTTCCGATCTTGCGGCCGTGCGCGAAATCCTGCTCGAAATCAATAGCCGCATCGCTCGTTTCGATGACTTCCGGCAATCCTACCCATCTACTACCGAGGCATCCACGTGACCAAAGTCAATAGCACCAACGCTCCTGCCACTTATACCGAAGACCAGATCCAGGTGCTCGAGGGTCTGGAGGCCGTGCGCCGCCGCCCCGGCATGTATATCGGCGGCACCGACCAGAAGGCCCTCCACCACATGGTCTACGAGGTGGTGGATAACTCGGTCGATGAGGCCATGGCCGGGCGTTGCGACCGTATCCTCATCACCCTGCACAAGGACTTGAGCGTTTCGGTCGAGGACAACGGCGCCGGCATCCCCGTCGGCATCCAGAAGCAGACCGGGCTGCCGGCGCTGACGGTGGTGATGACCAAGCTCCACGCCGGCGGTAAGTTTGGCGATGGCGGCTACAAGGTCTCCGGCGGTCTGCACGGCGTGGGTGTGAGCGCGGTCAACGGGCTGAGCACGTGGATGGAGACGACGGTCAAGCGCGATGGCAAAGTCTTCCGCCAGCGTTTCGAGCAAGGCAAGCCGGTGACGGGGGTGGAGACGATCGGTTCCACCGCCCCCACCGACACCGGCACCAGCCAGCGTTTTCTCTACGACGCCACCATCTTCGATCAGGAGGTCGAGTACCGTTTCGACACCCTGGTGCAGCGACTGCGCGAGATGGCCTTTCTCAACCGCGGGCTGCGGATCACGATCCACGACGAGCGCGAGGCCGATGCCAAAGGAATGAGCTTCTATTTCGAGGGTGGGGTGGCCTCGTTCGTCCGCTATCTGACCAAGAACCGGGCGCCAATCCATCCCCCGGTGTATGTGCAGCGGGTGTACGAGACGACCAGCATCGAGGCGGCCATTCAGTACACCGAAGGCTATGCGGAATCGGTATTCTCGTTTGCCAACACGATCAACACGCCCGACGGCGGCACCCACCTGACCGGGCTGCGCGGGGCGGTGACACGCTGTATCAACGATTACGCCCGCAAACAGGGGATCTTGAAGGAGAAAGACGCCAATTTCAGCGGCGAAGACACGCGCGAGGGTCTGACGGCAATCGTCAGCGTCAAGCTGGTCGATCCACAGTTCGAGAGCCAGACGAAGGTCAAGCTGCTGAACAACGAGGTGCGGAATCAGGTCGAGTCGGCGGTGGTGGAGGCATTTGGCGAGTGGCTGGAGACGAACCCGCGCGACGCCAAGAAGATCATCGAGAAGTGCAACACCAGCGCCCGCGCCCGCGCCGCCGCCCGCCAGGCCCGCGACCTGGTGTTCCGCAAGAGCGCGTTGGAGAGCATGACCCTGCCCGGCAAGCTGGCCGACTGCACCGAGCGCGACGCCGCCAAAGCCGAACTGTACATCGTCGAGGGCGACAGCGCCGGCGGCAGCGCCAAACAGGGCCGCGACCGCCGTTTCCAGGCGATCCTGCCCTTGCGCGGCAAGATTCTGAACGTCGAAAAAGCGCGTTTGGACAAGGCTTTGGGCAACAGGGAGATTCAGGCGCTGATCACCGCCCTGGGCACCGGTATCGGCGATCAGTTCAATTTGGAGAATTTGCGCTATCACCGAATACTGCTTATGACGGATGCCGACGTGGATGGCTCGCACATCCGCACGCTTTTGCTCACATTTTTCTTCCGCTACATGGAACCGCTGATTTCGAGCGGCCATCTCTACATCGCCCAACCGCCGCTTTATCTGGTGACAGCGGGAAAAGACAAATACTATGCCTATGCTGATGCCGAAAAGGACGCGCTGCTGGCACGGCTGGGCGACAAGAAAGCCAGTGTGCAGCGATACAAGGGCCTGGGAGAGATGAACCCGGAACAGCTGTGGGAGACGACCATGAACCCGGAGAAGCGGACGGTGCTCAAGGTCTCGATCGAAGACGCCGCCGCCACCGACCGCACCTTCGACATGCTGATGGGTGACGAAGTGGCCCCCCGCCGCCGCTTCATCACCACGCATGCGGCGGAGGTGAGGAATTTGGATGTGTAATAACCGAGACCTGCCGGGGCGTGCGAAGCTTTGCATCGCCAGCGCCCTGGCAGGTCTCGGTCAATTGGCAAACATTAGGCCAGCGATTCCAGCCTGGTCAACCAAGTGTCGAGGTGACTGCACTTCGATCTTATGATATCCAGACCGATGCGCTCGGCGATGAGTGGCCCGTGCACTCGTTTGCGATAGGCGGGGATATGCTTGGCGATGCGGGCTGCAGGATGGGTGCTCTCGCCCTCGTTGATCTCCTCCGGCGAGGCAAAGGGCAGAGCTTCCAGGCTCATCCTGTCTTTCAAGTGCAGATCGGGGAAGGCCGCTTCGATTTGCTCAGGCTGCGAGAACAGAAGGGCCTCGAATTCATGCAGAGTAAGAAATGGCAAGAAGGCGGGATGATCGATATCATCACGGAAGCGGTTTTCGAGATGCCGGACGCGGTCGAAACAAGAACCTGGTGGTAGATTGGCCTTGCCGGGGAAATCGCCGGGCAGATGGTAGTAGTCGAGCATCGTGCTGACGCCGGCCGCTCCTCTGTCGCCCAACAGTCGGCTGATGTCGTTCTTCACACGTGCATACGATGTAATCCCGCCCTTGAATGTGAGACCAGACTTGGTGCGTTTGGTGCGCGCCAGGGTAGGCTCAGGATGCAGGCCAAGCGTCCACAAGTGCGGCGCCAGCAGGTCGCGCACGAAGGTTTCTTCTGTCTGCCCTTCGACGTAGATCAGAAGGCGCTTCATGCGGCTGGTCTGCCTCCCAACACATTCTTTTCCCACAGATCGCCCAGGCCATAGTCTTCCAGCCAAGGCGCGATCGCGTCAGCGGAGAGGCGTTTGAACACGGACTGTCCGCCGTGGCGGTCAACCACGATGATGTCTTCAGGCTCGAATTGATTCACGAGGGTCACGGATTGGGTGGCGACGATGATCTGTGTTTTCTCGGACGTACTCTGAATCAGTTCTGCCAGCAGCGTGATTGCATAAGGATGCAGCCCTAGCTCGGGTTCATCAAGGAGGATGATGCCCGGCATCTTCTCAAGCGGCTGGAGCAACAGCGTCGCCAGGCTCATCAAACGCAGGGTGCCGTCCGAAAGAGAGTTGGCATCGAAATAGGCGTCCGACCCTCGCTCGCGCCACTCCAGTTTGATTTTATTCTCGTTGAGAGGGTTCGGCCTGAGCGCGAAATCGTCGAAGAAGGGCGCCGCCAGACGGATAAAATCGACGATGTTGCGATAATGCGCTTCTTGTCGTTCGCGCAAGTAGAACAGATAGGCCGCCAAATTTGCGGCATCTTGCCTCAAAGAGATATTATCATCGATGTTACCATTTTGTTTTACCCTCGCAGAATCGCTTGTATCATGAAAATGAAACAATTCCAGACTTTGCATTGCCTGCAACAAATGATAGGCGACATCGCTTTCTTTTTGAGCCTTCGAAGACAGTCTGCTTTCGGGGTGGCCGGCGCCTAACTCCTCGAAGAAAGGCCTGAAGAATTTGCTGCGGTTATGAAAAGACACTGTCTCACTTTCAAATACAAACGAGTCACTGGCGGTAGTGACCAAAGAACATTGATAGCCATTGAAGAGGTCATCGCCAACTTCAAACCGCAACCCGATCACAAGCCGCTCGGTATTCTTCCTGCCATAATACAGAATCTGGTCGGCGCCGCCTGATCGGCCTATATGCAATTGCAGGTTTTCATCAACGAGGTGTTTGAGAAACCTGAAGACGCTGATGAAATTCGATTTGCCGGCGCCGTTGGCGCCAATCAAAATACTGAGCGGTCGTAGTTCGAGTTCAAGTTCACGTATCGATTTGTAGCCTTTCAGGGTGATTTTGACGAGCTTGTTCATGCCGCAGGCGTTCGAAAAGGGATGGAGAGAGCAATGGAACGGATGGAAGGAAGTATAGCATCCTACCAGCAGTGGGCATAACACCTTGAGTGAGGTAAAATACTTGCAGATGAACACTTACCCAGTCGTTATCATGCGCATCTCTTGCCCAACATCACCAACAGGTTGATATGCACATCACCCTCTACCACGACACCGTCTGACCGTTCTGCCGCATCGGCAAGCGGCATTTGCAGCGGTCGCTGCAACACTGGCAGGGCGAGGCCGTTACGGTCGAGTACCGGACCTTCCTGCTCAACCCGGCCATTCCACCCGAAGGCTACGATTTCGTCCCCTATATGCAGGCCAAGTTCGGCGGGCGGATCAGCCTGCAACAGGCCTTCGACGGCCCGCGGCGGCTGGGCGCAGCCAGCGGTCTGGTCTTCAACATGGACAGGATCAGCAAGGCCCCGAATTCGGTACTCTCCCACTGCCTCATTGCCCTGGCCCCCGCCGACCGTCGCTCCGACCTGGTCGATGATGTCTACGCCGCCTATTTCGAGCACGGGCAGGACATCGGCGACCTCGAGACCCTGTTGGGGATCGGCCAGAAGCACGGGCTGGAGGCCGGCAAACTGCGGGCGGAGTTGACCGGCGGGGCGGTGAAGCAGCAGGTTTTACAGGAGGCGGAAGAGGCCTATCAACTCGGCGTCGACGCTGTGCCGTTGTTCGTCTTCAACCGTCGCTACGGTCTCACCGGCGCCCAACCGCCGGAGGTCATTCTCAATGCCCTGCGCCAGGTGGCGGCGCGCCAGGAGGGTGAGCCAGCATGAAGATCGTCGTCTTTGGCGCCACCGGCGGCGCCGGGAGCGAAATCGTCGCGCAGGCGCTGGCGGCCGGACATCAGGTCACAGCCTTTGTGCGCAACCCTGCCAAACTCAGCCTCCAGCATCCCAACCTGAGCCTGTTCCAGGGCGATGTGATGGACGCCGCTGCCGTGGAGCAGGCCGTCGCCGGGCAAGAGGCGGTCATCAGCGCCCTGGGGCCAACGCGTCCGCCCGTTGCCGGGATGATGGAGACGGCGGCCAGGAATATCGTCGCCGCTATGGACAAGCACGGCGTGCGCCGGCTCATCTCCACCACCGGGGCCGGGGTGCGCGACCCGCAAGACCAGCCCAAGCTGTTCGATCAGGTGATGATGGGGCTGCTGAGGCTGCTGGCGAGAGATGTCCTGGCTGACTCGGCCGCCAATGCAGCGGTCCTGCGCAGCAGCAACCTGGATTGGACGATCGTCCGCTTTCCTCGGCTCACAGATGGGCCGCAGACGGGCAAGTATCGCGCCGGCTATGTGGGCAAGGATTCGGGCAGTCAGCTTTCCCGCGCCGATGGGGCCGAGTTCGTGCTGCGGGAGCTGGCCGAAGGCAAATTCATCAGGCAGATGCCGGTGGTCAGCTATTGACCTCGGTGGGCGGATTGCCAGGATGGGCGGATGGGGCAAATACAGCAGGCAGATGCCGGTGGTCAGCTATTGACCTCGGTGGGCGGATTGCCAGGATGGGCGGATGGGGC